>CAZZGS010000342.1:3693-5356 GCA_964653845.1 uncultured Bryobacter sp. | reverse complement strand
GCGGGAGGCCCCACGAATGGCCCGTACCGTCGCATCATTGCCGGCCGGGAGCCGGCTGACAGACTACATTAGCTTGGGCGTTCTCAGTTCGGCTATTCAGCGAGACCGTGCTGATGCTGTGTTAACGTCGACCGGCAAGAAGAGTCTGCGGCAGCGAGATCTTCCGGCGCATGTGGTCGTCTATTATGTGGTCGCCCTCGCGCTGTTCATGCAGTCGTCCTAGCGGGAGGTGCTGCGCTGTTTGCTCGAGGGTATCGATTGGCTGCGGGGACCAGCGGAAACGATTCACACTGCTGGGAAGTCGGGTATCTCGCAGGCGAGAACCCGGTTGGGCTCCGAACCCCTGCGCCTGCTTTTGCGGGAGATTGCGACCCCGATCGGCGTGAAACGGACGCGGGGCGCATGGTATCGCACTTGGCGATTAGTGAGCTTGGACGGCGGTACGTTGGATGTAGCCGATACCGTGGAGAATGTCAAAGCGTTTGGGCGGCCTTCGGCCAGTCGCGGATCAAGCGCGTACCCGCAGTTGCGTTTTGTGTCCCTCTTGGAAAACGGCACCCACGTTCTCTTCGGTGCCAGGGTGGATGGCTGGGGCGTGAGTGAAATGGCGGTCGCAAAAGACGTTGTCACCAGCTTGACACCGGAAATGCTCTGTTTGGCGGACCGCTATTTTTACAGTTCGGAACTATGGAGCAAGGCCGCCACCACCGGAGCTAAAGCCTTGTATCCTCCTAAGGGGGGCCAAATGGAGCGGCCAAAAGGGGGCCAGATCTGACGGCCAAACGCATCTCATTCATCCACGCTGTACATGTTGTCCGCCGGAAGTTGCCGCGCTGGGCAGCTCTTCCCCCCCTCGGGGAAGAAAAAAACTTCCTCGCGCCATCCTTGAGGAGATTCTTCAAGAACGTGTCAAGCCAAATCTACACCGCTGGAATCCCCGAGGTGTGAAGCGAAAAATGAGGTTAGCTATGCCCTTCGGCACCTTACCCGAGACCCCACGGTCCGGCACCAGCCAGTTGTTTACTTCAAAATCAACTGAGTGAACAGTATTGGGCCTAGCTCTGCAGATACTTGATTGTGGTGAAAAACTGCACGACGAAACAAATCAAAACGAAGCCTGAAATGCCGAGTCCGGCAATATTCCAGTAGCGCTCTTGGCGTGGGTGAGAAAGCCGTGGATGACCGGCCAGGTAAGCAATTACAAATCCGCCAGCAAGCCCGCCAATGTGAGCCCAATTATCGGTATAGGGAATCATAAAGCTGATCAGCAAGGCCCAAACGGCAGTGCGGGTATAGGCAGACTTCACGTAGCTGCCTAAGCTGGATCGCTGATTCACCCCGAAGGCGATCATCGCGCCGATCAAACCGAAAATCCCCGCTGAAGCTCCGACACTGAGCGAAGGGGCAAAAATACTGGAAGCAAGAAATCCGGTGATCGAACTCCCAACGTAGATGACAAGAAGGCGTCCAGGGCCGAAGGCTTCTTCGGCTTGCGCTCCAAGACCGTAGAGCCCCCAGGAGTTCATCGCGATGTGGATGATGCTGGCATGGAGAAAGCCGGCCGTAACCAATCGCCACCACTCACCATGAAAAATGTAGCTGGGCTCTTTGGCTCCGAAGCGGAGGAGCGTATTGTAGCTTAGGTCAAAAAAACCGCCTTCAC
>CAZZGS010000342.1:0-3683 GCA_964653845.1 uncultured Bryobacter sp. | reverse complement strand
CACCACCACGGGTATTCTGCTGGTTGAACAATGCCATCGCCAGATACAGAAACCCGTTCACCGCGAGAATGTAAACGATCAGTTGGCCGTTTTCGGGCAAGAGGCTGCCCAGCTTCCTCGCAGCATCAAGACTGGTCTTTGGCGCGGGTGCCAGTTCGAACTCACAATAAGGGCAAACGCGGTCTGCACGGCTGATGAAAGCCCGGCAGTTCGGGCAAATTGGTCTAGACTCCACCATTTGATTGTAAAGTGGGGGGATTGGTATGAGTTGGAATCGCAGACAAATTGCTGAAATGATTATTGAGCGACTGCACACGGCTGCGCCCAGGGTCTCGCTGGAATTTCATCTTCCCCGCACCGTCAAAAGCTTTGTGGTGGACGATCTCCTGCCTGCAGAGATTGCAGGTGAAATCGCCAACAGTTTTCCTCCGGTCGAGAAGATGGTGCTCAAGAGCCACCTCGGTGAACTCAAGTTCGTTGGCGTTCAGATGAATGAATACGCTGGCATTCTCGAAGAAACGATTTTTGCCTTTCAGGATCCAAGAGTAGTGGAAACGGTAAGTCAGATCTGCCGGATTGACGGCCTCATCCCCGACGAACACCTCTACGCAGGCGGAATCAGCGCCATGGTGGAGGGCCACTTTCTCAATCCACATCTGGACAACTCGCACGACTTTGAGCGCAAGCGCTACCGTGCACTCAACCTCCTGTACTACGCCGCACCCGGCTGGCAAATGGATTATGGCGGCAATCTCGAATTGTGGGACAACGGCCCCAAAGGCCAACCAAGAACGATCGAAAGTCGATTTAACCGCCTGGCCGTCATGCAGACCGACAAAACATCCTGGCACAGTGTCAGCCCGGTCCGCCACAAGGGCACACGCCGTTGCGTCTCGAATTATTTTTTCACCCTCGATCCTGTCGATGGGCAGAAGGATTATCATGTGACAAGCTTCCGCGGGCGGCCAGAACAGAAGTTCAAAGATCTTTTGATGCAGGGCGATAACGCTTTGCGCCAGGCGGTAAAAGAAACGCTTGGTGAAACGATTTTCAAGAACAAACACGTCTACAAAAAGGACTAAAATTCAAGAGCGATTCCCACAGGGCCTCGCAATTGTGTAAATTAAGAGTTTTCATGTTGTCGACAAAACAGATCGCAGACTCAATTGTCGAAGTGGGCAAGTTGATGTACCAGAAGGGCTGGGTTGCAGCCAATGACGGGAACATCAGCGTCCGCTTGGACTCGGATCGAATTCTCTGCACCCCCACGGGCGTCAGCAAGGGGATGATGCGTTCTGAAGACATGTTGATCGTCGATCTCGAAGGCCGCAAGCTGGAAGGTGAACGCGCCTGCACAACCGAGATTCAAATGCACTGCACTGTGTACAGACTTCGGCCTGACGTGAATGCTGTGGTCCACGCCCATCCTCCTGTTTCCACCGGCTTCGCTGTGGCGGGCCGGGCACTGAATCTTGCCATACTCCCTGAAGCTGTAGTCACTTTGGGCACCGTTCCTCTTGCCGATTATGGATTGCCTGGAACTCCCGAATTAAGCCGTCAGCTTGAACCTTTTATTCCGAACCACGACGCTGTGTTGATGGCCAACCACGGCGTTGTTTGTTACGGTGAAACCCTCGAGAAGGCTTTCTTCAGGCTGGAGACTGTCGAACATCTTTCGCGTATTTCTCTAGTTGCCGAAATGCTTGGTGGCCCCCGGCTGTTGCCACGCCGCGAAGTGGACCGATTGATGGAAGCCCGCTCCCGCTACGGCATTCAATTCCCTGATGGGGCGCAGCCCGAAGCCCCGATTGCCGCTGAAGACATGATTGCGATGAAGCGCGAAGAGCGTTTTGAAATCACTCGCCAGGAACTGATGGGAATGCTGGATGAAGTGTTGCGTGCTCGCGGCGTACTGACCGATTAGGCCGGTTCCAGGTCGTCGTAGCGGCTATCCCCATCTTTGCCATTTCTCTTTCTTGTTTCGCGGAAAAAGATCACAAGCAAAGTTAAGCCACAAAGTATCTTGACTCCCTCAAGCGTCGAATAAGCATTGTGGAAAGCCTTCACGCGGTTCCGGAGTTCCGGTTCCTTATCTGGTGAAACGAAGTCCAGGCTCCGGCCATATCCAACAATAGAAGGCGTAACCAGTAAGTGCATCCCGGTAGAGATCAGAACCATAAACAGAGAGATGCTCAGAATCAACTTTCCTTCTTTGGTGCCAAAGAGCAGGATTCCGAAGATCAAGAGACCCAGCAGGATCTGTGTAAGCCCCCAGCCTTCAAACAGCGCCCTGTTGAATTCCGCAGCCTGATAGCGGGCGAGGATACGCATTTTCTCTGCCCCAAGCACCTTGAGATAGGGAGCCAACTCTACTGCCGGATTCAAGAGCAGTTCATTGACAAGTCGAAAGCTGAAGGCTGCGACGGCTGCCATAAATAGACTGGCTCCAATCCACATCCCTAGCAGAGTACAAATGAGTCGGCGGGTATTCATGAAAATACTTAGTGTATCGCGTGATAATGGGGCACATGCATGACTTAGCCAGAAATTGGAGCCGGCGCCAGTGGTTTGCCTCTGCCATCTCAGCGGCTGCTTTTGCCGCACCAGTCGCCTTGCCGCGCAAAGTTCGCGTTGCCGTGATTGGGCAGGATGGGCACTTGGCTGAAATTCTGAATCCTCTTCCGCAACTCCCAGATGTCGAAATTGTGGCCTGTTGCGATTACACCGATGCGGCACTGGCTTCACTCGTCAAGAAGAAGGGCTTAGAGAAAGCCAAGCCTTTTCTTGACCAGGAGAAGATGCTCGACGAGATCAAGCCTGATGTTGTCGCTGTGGTCAACGACGATGGCGCACGCGCCAAAGCGGTTCTTTCGACGCTCCAGCGAGGCATCCACTGCATCGCTGAAAAACCACTCGCCATCACACGCACCGATCTGCAGAAGATCAAGCGGATTGCCAAAGACTCCAAAGGCCGTCTTGGCATGCTCGTGCCGCTCCGCTATGCGGCTCCTTTCCGTGCCCTCAAGCAGGTTGTCGATTCCGGTGAAATCGGCGAAGTGCTTTTGCTGGGTGGTCAGAAATCCTACAAGCGTGGCGCGAGCAGTTTGTGGAAGAACAAGCGTGCCTCCTATGGCAGCACCATGCTCTGGATTGGTCCCCATCTGATAGATCTCTTCTATTTCACCAGTCAGCAGAAATTCACTGAAGCCTTCTGCTGGCAAGCCAATGTCAAAGACCCAAGTCTCGGCGATCGCGAAAATGTGGTTGGCGCAGTCTTTCGTTTGGCCAACGGTGGTGTGGCTGAAATGCGTATGGACTACCTGCGCCCCGACAGCGCACCTACCCATGAAGACGATCGCCTGCGCATTGCCGGCACAAAGGGCATCGTTGAATACACGGCTGCAACAGGCGTCACGATTCTCGCTGATTCAGGCATGCCCAGGCGTATGGAGACTCTCCCTCCTGCCGGCCAGATCTTCGTCGATTTCCTCGAATCGATCTACAACAACAAGCCCGCAACGCTGACGCAAGACGAAATATTTCATGTCAGCGACGCAATTCAGGCAGCAGAAACCAGTTCCCGCACTGGACACCCGGTCAAAGTCTGATAAGTTGGAAAGTGGAGGGATGGCCGAGCGGTTTAAGGCACCGGTCTTGAAAACCGTCGTAGGGGAAACTCTACC
>CAZZGS010000341.1:0-5374 GCA_964653845.1 uncultured Bryobacter sp. | reverse complement strand
CCCCTACTCGATCATCTTGCTCGACGAAATCGAAAAGGCGCACCCGGATGTTTACAACATCCTGCTCCAGGTTTTCGAAGATGGCCAACTCACCGATGGCCTCGGCAATACCGTCGACTTCAAGAACACGATCATCATCATGACTTCCAACCTCGGTGCCCGCTTCCTCGAAAAGAAGAAGGGCATCGGTTTCGACGCCCCGGTCGAGAAGGGCATGGCACCCAAGGTCGAAGATCAGGTTATGCAAGAGGTCAAGCGGGCCTTCAACCCTGAATTCCTGAATCGCCTCGACGAAGTGATCCTCTTCACCTCGCTGGTCGATGAAGACCTCCTCCAGATCATGCACCTGCTGGTCGATCAGATCAACTTAAACCTGGTAACAAAGCAGATCAAGATCCGCCTCACTGTCGAGGCCGCCAAGTACATCCTCGAGAAGACTCTGGTAGACCGCAGCTACGGCGCACGTCCGCTCCGCCGCGCGCTCCAGAAGTACATCGAAGATCCGCTCTCAGAAGCCCTCATCCAGGGAACTCTCGCCCGCCCGAGCGACCTTGAGATTTACCTCAGCGACACAGGCCTCTTCTTCCGTCCGATTCAGGCCGCCGAAGAAGCCCTGGTCGGCGCTGGCGCTCCCACCACCCCAATAGAAGGCACTGCTCTCTACACCTTCTAAGCTTCACTTACTAACAACAAGAAGGGCACCCCCGCTGGTGTCCTTTTTTTTGCGTTCTAATAAGAAGCGTCTGCCCGGAGGTTTTCATGAGCTTCGTTACTGCAACCCTCTTTCTCGCACTGGCTGCCCAAGCCTTTGCCCAACAGCCCTCGTCAAGCGGCATTGAAGGCGCAGTCCTAAATGCCACAACCGGTACCCCCGTCCGCCGCGCTCAAATTTTCCTCAGGCGCGCAAACCCCAATGGCTTCACCAGCGCGCAAACCCCCGGCTTCGCCGCCGACACCGATTCCGAAGGCAAATTCGAACTCGCACAAGTTGAACCAGGTTCATACACTGTTGAAGTCCGGCGTTCTGGCTTTGTCACCCAACACTACAAGGGCCAGCTTTCGGTCAGCGCGGGCAATCGAACCAAAGGCTTCGACTTCAAACTCGTCCCGCATGCCGTAGTCGCGGGCCGCATTTTGGATCAAGAGGGCGCGCCCCTACTAGACATGGAAGTCCGCCTGCTGCGCCTCTTCGACATGAACGGCAAGCAATCCCTTTCGCCAGTCGGCTTCGCTCAAACAAACGACGCAGGTGAGTTCCGCATCGCAGGTCTGGCCGCTGGGCGCTACTTCTTAAGTGCATCTAGTCAAAATTACGCACAGGCTTTCTTGTTAAAACTCCTTCGCTACGACTTTGACAAGCCCCAAATGGCGTTTGCCAAAACTTTTTTCCCATCGTCTTCTGACGAAGCAGGCGCCCGTCCAATCGACCTCACTTCTGCTCAAACCCTCGCTGGGCTTGAACTCCGCATGAAACAAGAGCGGGTCTTCCGCATCCGCGGAAAGGTCCTCTCATCGATTCCGATCAAGGACCTCCGCATAGAAGCTGCACCTCGCAACTCAGACCGCGCGGCTCCACTTGAAAACAAAGAGGCAATCCTCAATGAAGATGGCAGCTTCGAAATCGCAAGACTATTTCCCGGCTCATACTTCGTAACAGCCATGATGAACACGGGCAGCCGTAGCGTAATTGGCAAAACTCCAGTCGACATCACTCACGAGAATCTAAACAACGTAGTCATCAACAAGATCGAATCGGTCACCATTTCCGGAACAATTCGCGTCGAAGGCTCTTTCCCCGGCAAGCCGCCATCTCTCGAAGAGATTCGGCTTAATCTTGCTTCTACCAATGGAACAGCAGACGGCTTCCGCCAGGCTAAATCCGATGCACTCGGTGCCTTCGAGTTCGAGAACGCATTGGAAGGAAAATTCCGCTTCGTCGTGCAGAACCTCCCAGCCGGAGTCTGGCTGAAATCCATAACCGCAGCAGGCCGCTCCCTGCTCAACACAGAAATAGCGATCCCCGTAGGCCCCATCGAGGTTACTCTCGCAGCCGGGGTTGGCACGATCTCAGGCATAGTGAGCAACTCACAGGGCCAACCCTCTCCAGGCTTTGTAATCCTTCAGGGCCAGCAGCCTCGCCCTGACCTCAGCCGAAGTATAGCGACCGATCAGAACGGTCGTTTCAACTTCCCGAATATCGCACCGGGCAACTACAGCCTCTATCCAGAGCCACCATTTGAAGCATCAAAGCCCCCTAGTCGCGAGAGCATTGAAGCCGCCAGATCCAAAGCCCTTAGAGTCACAATTACCCCCAATTCCCAAAATCAAATCGACCTAACCTTACCCGGCAATCCTTAGCGAATAGCGAAAACTACCCAGGAGACTGCTATGAGAAGCTTGTCACTGATTCTTCCCGTCACTTGGCTCATCTCAGCCATGGCGCAACAACCCGAACCCATCGACCCTAAAAAGGTGGGCGCCATCGAAGGCCAGGTTACCAATGGCGTTACCGGAGAAGCCCAGCGGCGGGTCAATCTCACGCTCCGCCCCACGATGATGCAGATGGGAAGTGGCGGCGGTGGCCCCATCGAACCACCTTCTCCCTATGCCGCCGTCACCGACGCCGAAGGCAAGTTCCGCATCGAACGCATCGATCCCGGCACCTACATGCTTCAGGCCGAAAAGCAGGGCTTCGTTCGTCAATCTTACAACGCGCGCCAGATCCTCGGCCCCAGCACTCCCCTCGTCATCACCGCTGGCATGGAGATGAAAGAGGTCAACCTCAAACTCACCCCGCACGCCATCGTCACCGGCCGCATTCTTGACGACGAAGGCGAGCCCTTGGCCAAGCGCAACCGGTGACCAGATCTGGTCCTTCTTCAAGGCCTGCCACGACGGCAATTTCGAAGAAGCCAAACTCCTGCTGGCCCACGGAGCAAACTCCAACCTCATCGACAACCACTTCCGCGAAACCCCACAACAGTGGGCGCATCGCTTCAAACAAAAGGACCAACACAACCAATGCCAACACCTATTGAATCTAGCGCTCCAAACCGCCTCGACCAAGCCAATCTCACCCCACGCTCCACCGTCCACCCCAGCCCTGCAGACTGGCGCGACCAAACCCTCTACTTCCTACTCCCAGACCGATTCAGCGACAACAAAGAATCCACTCGCGCACTCTTTGACCCCAGCAACCCAACTCAATTCAAAACCGCCGACAAAGCCGCCTGGATGCAAGCCGGCAATCGTTTCACCGGCGGCACCCTAAAAGGCATCGAAGACAAACTCTCATACCTCAAAGCCCTCGGCATAACGGCCCTCTGGGTCGGCCCCATCTTCAAACAATGCGCCAGCCTCGAAACCTATCACGGCTACGGCATCCAAAACTTTCTCGACGTCGATCCGCGCTTCGGCACCCGTCAAGACCTTCGCGATCTGGTCGACGCCGCCCACCTCCTCAACATGTATGTCCTCCTCGACATCATCTACAACCACACAGGCGACGTTTTCTACTACAACCACAACGGCCAACCAGCCTCCACGCTAAACTACCGCTTCGAGCCTCCATACGATGTCCACGGCTGGCGCTCCAATTCCAGCCAAAGCACTCAAAATCCCACCACCCCAGGCGACGCCATCCAACCCCAGGAATTCCAAAACCTCAACTGGTTCACCCGCGGCGGCCAGATCGGAAAATGGGACCCGGAACCCTGGGAAGACCGCCAACACCCTCTCAACGAATTCCGCCGGGGCGACTTCTTCAGCCTCAAGAACCTCGATCTCAGCAACGACCCCCTCTCCGCCATCATCGACGTCTATCGATACTGGATCGCCCTCAGCGATTGCGACGGCTTCCGCATCGACACCGTCAAGCACGTCCCCCTGGACGTCTCACGCCACTTCTGCGGCGGCATCCGCGAATACGCCGAAACCATCGGCAAGAGCAACTTCCTCCTCTTGGGCGAGGTCACCGGAGGCTCCGCCATGGCCCGCGATTACCTTGATGTTTTCGGCCGTAACCTCGACGCCACCCTCGACTTCGGCGAACCAGCCGCGCGCCTCACCGGCTTCGTCAAAGGCTTCCAGCCCGCCAGTGACTTCTTCGAAATCTTCGGCGGCCACGACCAACTTGGCAGCCACCGCGAAGTAGGCCGCTACCATGTCTCGATCCTCGACGACCACGATATGGTCGGCCGCACCAAACGCCGCTTCGCCGCCGGTAACAACACCTCAAACAGCCACGAACAAACCGCCCACGCCGTCGGCGTCCAGCTCACTACCATCGGCATTCCTTGCATCTACTATGGGACAGAACAATCCCTCAACGGCTCAGTCGACGATCACGACAAAACCATCGAACCCAATCTCTCCTTTGAAGACCGTTACATCCGCGAAGCCATGTTCGGCGGCCCCTTCGGCGCATTCCAGACTAGCGGCTGCCATGTTTTCAACTCAGACCACCCCACCTACCTACGCATCGCCGCAATAGCCCGTCTCCGCAATCAGAAAGACAAAGTAGCTCTAACGCTATCCAGAGGCCGCTCCTATCTGCGAGACACCGCAACCGACGGCACAAACTTCAGCCAACCCAGGCAAGAACAAATCGCCGCATGGTCCCGCATCCTCTTCCGTACAGAAGTCGTTATCGCGCTAAACACCTCAGGCGACCAAACCCGCTCCGCCCACATCACCATCGACGCCGCCCTCCACAACAATCAAACCCAACTGAGAGTCCTCTACCGAAGCGACTGGACCGACGCCCAACTCAAGAATCCTCCAACAAGCGAGACCATCCCGATCGAGACCATCAACGACCGGCGAGTCGTTCAAGTGCAACTCCCCTCAGCGGGAATGCTCATCTTGTCAGCCGTATGATCTCCGCTAGTGCGCTCCCCTAATCTTTGGAGGATTCGTTACAAACTCCGACACATCCCGAGCGGCCTTCGTCTCAACTCCCGCCTTCTCCAAAAACCCCAAATCCCGGAACCACTCAATAAACCGGGTCTGCCACATTCCAAACGGAATCCCCTCCCGATCCGCCATCCCACCGCCATGCACCCCATTCCCGTACAAATGCATCTCGATATTCGGCACGCCCTTCATCAGCATCGCGCTGTAATACTCCATCGCCCAGACCGCATGAACCTGATCCCCGCTCCCTGGGCTCGCGATAAACGCAGGCGGCACATTCGAAGGAATCTCGGGCGCAGTCCGCCCCCGCGTAAACGGCGTTGGCCCCGGATAAATCAACCCCGCAAAATCCGGCCGCGAACTCACCCCCGGATTCTTCCGATCAAACTCAAGAAACTCCACCGCCGCCGGAGCCGACAATTCCGCTCCGGCCGAGAACCCAAGGATCCCGATCTTGTTC
>CAZZGS010000340.1:0-5416 GCA_964653845.1 uncultured Bryobacter sp. | reverse complement strand
GTCTGTATCTCCTGGAATCTTCAAACAGAACATCGAGAATCTGGCAGCGGCACAAGTGGCCCGCATTCGCGACGGTCGCACGCTTTATGAGGCTGTTAGCGGGCCTATCGTGATTGGTCCGGCGGCGGAGCAGGCTACGCTCGTCCTTTATGGGACGGGGCTGAATACAGCAACCAGCGTTACGGCAACTATCGGCGGGAATGTCGTGGCGGTTGCTTACGCTGGACCACAAGGCACCTACGCCGGTCTGGACCAGATCAATATTCCGTTGCCGGCAAGCCTGGCCCGGAGTGGAAGAGTTGACGTCGTTGTCAGTGCGTCCCAGAAACCATCCAACCCTGTTCAGGTCACTATTCAGTAATGCTTCCGCTCGTCTTCGTTTTCCCGTTGCTGGCACTGGCGGATCCGCAGGTGGATCTGTGGATTCGTTCGGAGTTGCCTACCGGGGCGAGGGCTGTTGGCCCTGAGGTGCATAAGGTAAGCTTCGATGATCACTATGTCACCGTTGAGTCGGCTGGATTGTCGATGCAATCATTTGGCGCTCTGGAGGTGCGCCCCTATGACGGTGCCAAAGGCGTTCGTCGCTTTGTTTACCAGATTCCGCGTCAGCCACAAGTTGCCGTTCGTCGAGTGCCGGTGCCCCTGGGAGTTATTGGAAGTTTTATCAATGGGGTGCCCATCTATAACCTGGCGGGAGTTAGTTCTTATCAGGATCGGAATCTTTGGCATGTCGATGCAGTAGCGAAAGATCTTGGCCCATTGTCGTCGCTACTGGGTGCTTTGCTTGAGCGGAAAGACCGGCATTCGCCGTTGATTGGGTTTGCGCTGGATGGCTATCCGATTTATGGACCTTATGGATGGGACGAAGCGAAAGGGGTGCGTAGTTTTCGGTCATCCTATCGCGTGCGGAGTCACGTAACGCGCCGGCGCCTGTTGAACGGTGAGGAGTTGACTCCCGTGCAGGAGGGGCCCGCGATCAACGCTGAATTTCCTAACGGTGCGTTTATCGAGGACTACGAATTCGTTAAAGGCCATGGCGACCTTGACGATCACAATGGCCGCTTTGCCAAGACACCGGAGTTTCCCGATGGGACTTACGCTTACTTTCTCGCTACACGAGAAGACGGCGGTATGGCCTATCCGTATCTGGTTGGCCCATCTTATCGCGGGGAATTCGATCACGGGGACCAAAAGGATTGGAAAGGCGTTAGTTCCGCCGGTGGCTTGCGGCTGCTGAGTAAGGGCGGAGCCTGGGTTGCCGGGGAGCCTGTCACTTACGCTTTTGCCAGCCCTTATCCGGTGGTTGAACGGGTACACGAGAAAGAGATGCACGTGCTTGCGATCTCTGAGGATCTAGCTTCGTTTCGCCACATTCATCCTGATCCGGTTACACGTCAGTTTTATGCAGGGACGCATGTATTTCCGCACGCTGGTAGCTACTGGATCTACGTGGATCATACGCCGCCGGGTCAGACGCAAACGATAGCCAAGTTCCGCGTTATGGTTTCTGGTGCGCCTTATGTTCGGCGAGAGCTTCGTGAGACGGGGGCGAAGGAAGTTGTGGTCGAGGGGATCCGGGCTTCGCTTACGACCACGGGTTCGTTTGAAGTTGGCAATGATATTTCTTTTCGCTTCGGGCTTGCCGATGCCGGTAGCGGCAAAGTGATTGGGGATCTCGAACCTTATCTCGGTGCCTGGGGGCACATTCTGTTCGTGAGCGAGGAGGGCGATGAGGTTGTGCATGCGCACCCGATTGAAGGTAATGCTTCGGCAGTTCATAGTCATGCGATGCCGGGCCCGAGCCCCAATCTGATTGAAACGGCGACGGGCTTCAAGAAGCCCGGCCTTTACAAGCTGTGGCTGCAAGTGCAACGGGACGGGCAAGTGATGACGTTTCCCTTTGTCATTCGGGTCGCGGCACAGCGTGAAGTTAGTATGTCGCGTCCCATTGCCGATGTGCAGGTTATAACTGTTAGCGCTAAGGGGTTTAGTCCAGCGAGAATTGAGACGGAAGCCAATAAGCCAATCCGGCTCGTCTTTGAGCGGATTGATGCACAGAACTGTGCCAGTCGCGTTGTGTTTCCAGGTCTTGGCATCGATCGCGAGCTGCCCGCCGGTAAGAGCGTGTTGATTGAGATTGCTCCGCAAGCAGCGAGGGAGCTGAGCTTTCAGTGCGGTATGGCGATGTACAGAGGCGCTCTGGTTGTGCGTTAGCCGTGACGATAGGCCGAACTGGAAGTGTTCTGCTTTGCATAGCGAATCCGTAGTGCACATTGCGCCATGCAGCGCGCATGATTTTTTGGGAGAATCTAGCTTAAGGAAATAGCCATGGAAGAGTTACAGCAACAATTGGGACAATTCATAGAGAACGCAGCCGAGACGGTGTCGCACCATGCGACGGAGGTTGCGATGTCGATCCAAGATCAAGTCGATGGGGAATCGATTTTGGATGTAGTGTTGGAGATTGGATCGTTCGTCGTCGAAGCGATAACCGATTGAGAAAGCGCTGAGATGCAGTAAAGTCTGCAGATAGTTGAGCTTTTGGGAATGCCGTTGCCGAAGTGTTTTGCAGTTTCCTGTGCCACGTGTTGTTGCGGACTATCGCTGGAGCCTGCGTTGTGTCGCTTCCATATTTCGCCGTTGAACAGAGACCGGGGTGCCGGGTGCCGTTGGACGTATTAGGGTAAGCGCACGAGTGGCGGCTTCAAGCGCGCCAGCGCGGTCTCCCAACTGCTCGCGTGCATGAGAAAGGCCTTCCCAGCCGTCCGGATCTTTTCCGCCTGTCAGGTCGATTGCCTTCTGACAGAAGCGGACGGCCTCAGCGGGATTCTGGAGAGGAAGAACTTCGGTTTCGGTGAGCCAACGGCAAGCGCCAAAAACATGAGAGAGCGACGGATTTTGATCCGAGGCCAATGCAACCAGGATCGATAAGCCTTCAGTTGTGGCTGCGCGGGCCTCAACCGGTTTTCCGGTGGCTTGCAACAAACTACCAGCGCGGGCGAGGAGTTCGCCCCGAAGATAGCGGTAGACTTTATTGGCGGGAACCTTTTTCGATAATTGCCGGTGCATGCCGGCGGCAGTCAGAAAGTCCTCGATCGCCGCCTTCGGGTCTTGATTGTATTGGTGTACGATGCCACGACTGCGGAAGACGCTGGTGAGTTGATATTGCGCGGGCACGTTCCCTGGGTCAACCGACGCCAATGCCGCAAAGATTTCACCTGCCCGGCTAATGTTCGCTATCGCCTCCTTATAGGATTGGGTCTGGCCCTGGGCCCATCCTAAGTTCATGAGGTTGCCGGCGCGAAGACGCCTGAAGTCCCATCGCTCGCTTTGCGGCGCGGGAATCCGGTCAAGCCATCCGGCGGTATCGCGGTGATGTTGAATAGCTAAAACGGGATCGCTGGAGCCCCACAAAATGGCCCGTCCGTATGCGATCCGCGCAAGCTCGAAAAGCACTGCGGCATTTCCAGGATTGGCCTGCAAAGCGCTTTGCAATACTCTCTGGGCTTCCCCATACTTTTCTTCAGCCTTGGCCGCGCTGCTATTTTCCGTTTCTCCGCCGCCAGCGCTGCTTCTTTTAGCCCACAATTCCAGACCGCCAGACAGAGCCAGCATCGCCGGTAAGTCTCCGGATCCCTCTGCGGCGAGGGTCCGCAGATCGCCGACGGCTTGACTTAATTGCTGCAAACCTTCTCCGGGACGCCCTCCGAAATCGCGGGTCCCCGCTTGCTGCACTTTGATTTGAGCGGCCAAACGCCGCATAGCTAAATCGTTTGGGTTAGCCGCTAGCAACGGCGCGAGCGTTAGGAGCGCTTTATCATAGGTTTCGAGTGCGCGCTTTCTGTCTCCAAGGCTGGCCCGGTTCGGGTTCCCTAACACATCGCCGAGTTTCAGATATCCGGCCGCCACTTCCTGCTTCAACTGCCGGCTTGCAGAAGAGTCCAGCGATAGGGCATCCAGAAATTTAAGGGCCCGCTCGAGTACCTGCATCTGTAGCGCGGTCGCCCCGGGGAGCCCTTGCAGGCTTTCGTGAATGTCGAAGACGAGGTAGTTGCCCAGTTGGCGTACTTCCTGAAAGCGCGCCTCCGCTCGCTGTGCCTGCCATAGGGTGGCAAGGCTGCCTCCGAAAATGGCAAGTAGCGCCACCGTGGCGGCGGCAACGGGCAGACGGTTGCGCCGGATGAACTTGCGGGCTAGATAGGTTGCGCTCTCCGGGTGCGCGAGAACAGGCCGGCCCTTAAGGTAGCGCCGCACGTCCTCGGCAAAGGAATCCACTGACGAATACCGGTCGACTGCCGCAGGCGCCGTCGCCTTGCGAACAATCAGTGCCAATTCGCCTTTCAGTTCGCCGAGGTACTTCTCTTCGGCGTCTGCTTCAAAGCGCGCTGCGATTCCGCCGGTAAAGGCGCGCTCGCCGCTGATCAACTCGTAAAGGAGCACTCCCAGCGAATAAACATCGCTCAGCGTGGTCGCTTCCTCCCCACGCAACTGCTCTGGACTGGCGGAGGCGACGGTAAGCAATCCCCTGCTTGTGACACGATCGAAATCATCTCCGCTCATCAACTTGGCGGTGCCGAAGTCGAGCAGTTTGGGTGCTCCATCTTCGGAGACCAATACGTTCTGCGCCTTCAAATCGCGGTGAACGATCAAATGCTGGTGCGCATAGATTACCGCCTTGGTCACCTCTAAAAAAAGGTCCAGGCACTGCGATTCAGAAAGCGCTTCCCGGCGGGCATAAACGTCAATGGGGACGCCATCGACGTACTCCATCACCAGATAGAGTTCGCCATCGGGCGTTATTCCGCCGTCGATCAGGCGAGTGATATTTGGATGGTTGAGGCTTGCCAGGAATTGGCGTTCCTGGCGAAATCGCTCTTGAACCGCCTCTAATTCGAACGGGAAGCTGAGAAGTTTGATTGCAACTTTTTGTTCGAAACTACCATCGGCGCGGTGGGCCAGATACACGGTGCCCATGCCTCCCCGGCCAATCATCCGTTCCAATTGGTAGGGTCCGAAGCTTCGGATGGCGGGCTCGGAAGAGCCCTTCATTGGCTCTGGAGCTTTCCAGGAGTTGGCGCGTTCGTCAGCTTCGAGCAGCGACGCCACCTCGTCGATCAACTCGGTATCGCCGTGGCAATAGCGTGCTAGAGCCTGCCCTCGTTCCTCCTGAGGGCAGGCCCAGATCTCGACGAGAATTTCTTCAACGATTAACCACTTGTGCGAAGTCAATAGTTTTTCCTGCCGGTTGTTGTTATAGCATCTATTTCACTAGATGGACTGTTTGTATTGTGACTTTCTCTTACGCGCGGCTGTTATCCAAACGCCGAAGACTCCAAGGCCTAACAATCCAGCCGTTGCAGGCTCGGGAACTGCGGTGTCGCTGGCGTTACGGAAGTTCAACGGGTTGCCTTGCGAT
>CAZZGS010000339.1:0-5427 GCA_964653845.1 uncultured Bryobacter sp. | reverse complement strand
GCCTACCTGCAACTAGCCCAATATTCTCTGTGGGCTGCGTAAGATCTTCTGGTCCGATTTCGCGGCCATTCGTTGTGATGTGGGCCGTCGTCCACTCAGGGTTACCGAGGAAGAAACGCAGTATGTCGAAGAGGTGTGAGCCAAGCACCATCATGTCCTCACCCCCGGCGCGTTTGTCTTCTTTGCCGCGCGTACGAATCTCCTGAATTTCACCAATTTCGCCCGCCATAATCAGCGCCTTCGCTTTAAGGGCAAATGGCGAAGTCCGCATCTGGTGGGCAATCTGGAGTTTCACCTTGTTGCGCCTCACCGCTGCCACCATGCGATCACTATCAACCAGATTCTCCGCGAATGGCTTCTCCATGTAGATATGTGCGCCAGCCTCGGCTGCTGCGGTGACCATTGCGACGCGTTGGTCGGTCCAACGCGGGCCGATGCCTACAATCTCAGGCTTCTCTATTCGAAGCATCTCGCGATAGTCGCTATAAAGGCGTGAAGCTCCAGTGCGCTTAGCCGCTGCGGCCCTGCCAGCGTCGTCAGCGTCTGCAATTGCAAGCAAATCCATGTTGCCGAAAGCCCGCCAGACTGTATCGATCCCGTGGCCGTAATTCCCTCGGCCCGTGTGGCCGATAACAGCGACGCGATAGCGTTTTGCAGCGGCAGCAAGCGAAAAACCAGCTAGCGCCACAAAGCCACGGCGCGTGTTTCGTGTCATCAAGACTCGATCTCCTCTTGATCTTAGATTCTATGCAAATTCGTCGACAACGTATAGAATTCCTAGCATGACTCGCCGCAATTTTCTCGATAGCGCCAAATGCATTGCCACGGCAGGCGTCGCCGCTCTTTGCTCCCCCGAAGGCCTGCTGGCACAGGCTCGTGAGAAAGCGAAGCCCCTCAACCTGAAGATTACCGACCTCAAAACCTTCATCGTGAATCGCGGTGGCACTAACGGAGTCAATTATGTCTTCGTCAAAATTTACACCAATCAAGGGCTGACTGGACTCGGCGAAGGATCTGTCACCAGTAAAGAGGCAACGGTCGCGGCGGCGATTGAGGAACACAAACGCTATCTGGTTGGCCGTGACCCGGCGGACATCGAAATGCACTGGCAGGCTATGTACCGCTGGCCCCGATGGCGTGGCGGACCAATCCTGAACTCAGCAATCAGCGCCGTTGAAATTGCCTTGTGGGATATCCTCGGCCAAGCCTTGGGTCAACCCATCTGGAAGTTGCTCGGAGGCCGTGCTCGCGATCGGGTTCAGATGTATGTTCACGCCAGTGGCAATTCACCGCAGGCTTATGCGCAGGCTTGGTTGCAGGCCAAGCAGGAAGGCTGGACTGGCTGCAAAGCGGCCTTCATCACGACTCAGGGAGATGTGATTGACCCGGTGCGGTCGGTACGAGAGGGCATTGCCAATCTCAAGGCTGTGCGACAGGCAGTAGGCGAAGACTTCCGCATCTGCATTGATGTGCATGGCAAGACCACACCTACGATGGCCATCGACTTCTGCCAGAGGGCTGAAGAATATCGCCCCTTCTTTATCGAAGAAGCCACGCAGATCGAAGACCTGGACGAACTGGCACATCTGCGTGCTTCAACAAAGATCCCGCTCGCAACCGGCGAGCGCCTCGTCACCAAATACGGCTTCGCCCCGATCTGCCAGCGTCACCTCGTCGACTACGTGCAACCCGACGTCGTGCATTGTGGCGGCATCCTTGAGATGAAGAAGATCGCAACTATCGCTGAGGCCTATCGCATTGAACTCGCGCCTCACAATCCACAAAGCGAAGTGAGCACGCTGGCGTCCCTGCACGTGGATTTCTCAACACCCAATTTTGCGATTCAGGAGATCACCCACCGCGGCAACGAGCAGTATTGGAAAGACCTCTTCTATGGTGGTGGCATCAACTACGACAAGGGCTTCGCTGAGGCTCCAGATCGTCCGGGGCTTGGCGTCAACCTCGATGAGAAGGTAGCGGCCCTGAGGCCCTATCAGCCGCATAACCGGCAGCAGTTGCGCTTCCCTGACGGAGGTATCGCCGACCACTAGTGGATCTAGCGGTACTCGTCCTGCAGCGCATTGAGCGCATCAGCACCCGGGCAGAGCTTCTCGTAGGGGAGATCCCGGAGCGGAGTTTCCGATGTATCGTTGGCCTGGTGCAGGTCAACCGAATCACTCTCGATGTAAAGCAGACCCGTTAGAATCTGGCCTTCATTTTGGTTCTGATCGAGATAGGCGGACACTTTGGCCCGATCGGTAGGATCGTAATCTTTAGGCACAGACCGGAAGAGCACCGTACTGCCGTCGTGCATCTTGACTGCGGTAGTGCCAGCGCTGGTAATGTTCGCCACGATCTCTTCAGCCTTCGGCACATAGTCCGCCTCAATCATGTGTTGCGAGAAGCGGCGAGTATGCAGGTAGCTCTTGGTAGAGCCCGGGTGGTCGTTGAAGGTAACGCAAGGCGACACAACATCAATCAGGGCAAAACCACGATGCGCGATCGCAGCCCTGAGGATGGGCACCAATTGTTCTTTGTCACCAGAGAAGCTGCGGGCAACAAAAGTCGCGCCAAGAGTCAGCGCCAATCGCACAGGATCAATTGGAGCCATGCGATTTACTTCCCCACGCTTGCTCTTGGAACCCATGTCGGCCGAGGCAGAGAACTGCCCTTTGGTTAAACCATAAACACCGTTGTTCTCCAGCACGTAAATCATGTGCAAGTTGCGACGGATCGCATGACACAATTGCCCGAGGCCAATCGACAAAGAATCGCCGTCACCAGAAACGCCGATGTAGGTTAGATCGCGATTCGCGGCAATCGCACCGGCGGCAATGGCAGGCATGCGCCCGTGCGCCGAATTGAATCCGTGTGCACCACCGACGAAGTAGGTCGGCGTCTTTGAGGAACAACCAATGCCGGAGAGCTTGGCGACGAGATGCGGAGGAATGGATTGCTCCCACACCGCCCGAATAATGGCGGCGGTAATTGAGTCATGACCGCAGCCGGCGCACAGCGTGGACATCGAACCTTCGTAATCGCGAATGGTGAGGCCTAGTGCGTTACGCAGCGCAGTGGGATGCGCAGCAATCGGTTTGGTAATCGAGGGCATTTAGGCGATCTCCTTCAGGATTTCTTCTACCAGATGGCCAGAGCTTAGCGGGAACCCGCTGTAGAAGAGAAGGCTCTTCATCTTGTCTTTGGCAATGCCGGTTTCTAGGGTCAATAGTGATTTCAGTTGGGCATCGCGGTTCTGCTCCACGATGAAGGTGACCGGATGTGCAGCCAGAAACTCCTCGACACTTTCAGGGAAAGGAAAGCCGCGAATCCGCATGTAGTCGGCAGGCACTCCCTGCGCATCCAAAACGTCCTGTGCTTCGCGCACAGCAGGATCGCAGCCGCCGATGGAGATGATCCCGAACTTTGCGCCTTCCCGCTTTTCAATCAGCGGGGCCGGAACAAACTTGGCTGCTGCCGAATGCTTCTTCAGCAGGCGGTCCATCACTTCCTGATACTCCGCCGGGATTTCCGTGTAGACGCCATTCTTGTTGTGGCCCGAGCCGCGTACAAAGTAAGCGCCCTTGGAATCCACGCCAGGCAGAGTTCGAGCCGGAACGAAATTTTCGTCTTCGTTGTTATAGCGCTGGAACTTCGCAATCTTGGCCAAACCCTCAGAATCCAGTACCCGGCCGCGATTCGGGCGGTAAGAATTGTCCCACTCGATGCGAGGCACGACCCAATCGTTCATGCCGATGTCGAGATCGGAGAGCATCATGACGGGGGTCTGAAATTGTTCTGCCAAATCGAACGACTGAATCGCCATGTGGAAGCACTCATTGGGATTGGCAGGAAACAACAGGATATGTTTGGTGTCGCCGTGGGATGCATAGGCGCACTCGAGAATGTCGCCCTGCTGCGTGCGCGTCGGCATGCCGGTCGAAGGGCCGACACGCTGTACGTCGATCACCACCACTGGGATTTCGGCATAGTAAGCTAGCCCGAGCAACTCGTTCATAAGCGAGACACCAGGGCCGGCCGTCGAGGTGAAGGATCGAGCTCCATTCCAGGAGGCTCCGATCACCATGCCGATTGCGGCCAGCTCGTCCTCAGCCTGCAGAATCAGGTAGTTGTTCTTGCCGGTCTCAGGATCTTTTCGATACTCTTCACAGAAGCTCTTGAACGCATCCATTACTGAGGTCGCAGGAGTAATCGGATACCAGGCGGCAACCGTTGCGCCCGCGTAGACACAACCGAGCGCTGTGGCCGTATTGCCATCAATCAGAATCTTGCTGCTGTTGGCATCCATCTTTTCGAGACGGAAGGGCATGGGGCAAGAGTAATGATCTTTCGCGTACTGGTAGCCAAGCAGCAAAGCCTTCGAATTAGAATCGCGCATTGCTTTCTTCTTCGAGTATTTCTCGTCAAGAAGCGCATTCACGATTTCCATATCGATATCGAGCGCCGCGCAAAGGGCACCCGCATAAGCGATATTCTTCATCAGAATGCGTTCGCGCGGTTCACCAAAGTGTTTGGTGCACATGTCGGCGAGCGGGATCCCGAAGTAGTTGATATCGTCACGCAATAAATCGGGATCGAGCGGCCAGGATGAATCGTAGAGCAGATAGCCGCCAGAGCGAAGCTCTTTGATATCCCGGTCGTAGGTCTGACCGTTCATCGCCACCATCATGTCGTACTCAAGCGCACGGGCAGCATAGCCGCGCTTGTTTACGCGAATCTCATACCAAGTGGGCAAACCCTGAATGTTCGAAGGAAATAGATTCTTTCCGCAAACCGGGATGCCCATTCGAAAGATGGCCTGCATGAGAAGTCCATTGGCGCTGGCCGATCCCGTACCGTTTACATTGGCCAGCTTGATCGCGAAATCGTTAACGCGAGTTTTGACTACGTCGTGCATGTCGCTCCTGCATAAGGAAGAATCAGAGTATATTTCTGCATGTCCCAGGCCGCCGTCGGGCAGCGTTCGGCACACAACCCGCAATGAACGCAAACATCTTCGTCCTTCACCATCAAGCGCTGTGTGTGTGGAAGCGGATCTGAAGCATAAATGGCTTGTTCAAGGTTGGTCGCCGGGGCCGAAAGACGCTGGCGCAAGTCCTCTTCGTCTCCATCGCGCGTGATGGTCAGGCACTGCACGGGACAGATGTCGATACAGGCATCACACTCGATGCACTTCTTCGGGACAAAAACAGTTTCGATGTCGCAGTTGAGGCAGCGTTGCGCCTCACGAGCCGTCTGTTCGATGTCGAAGCCCAGTTCGACTTCGACATTCAGTTGACGGAAGCGTTCGGCCAGATCGACATGCTGCATCTTCTGGCGCTTCGACTGGTTGTAATCGTTGTGATAACTCCACTCGCTGATGCCCATCTTCTGGCTCACCAGATTCATGCCTTGCGCAGGCCTCTCTTC
>CAZZGS010000338.1:4565-5428 GCA_964653845.1 uncultured Bryobacter sp. | reverse complement strand
GGACCTTACTGCGGCTGTCGAAAGGATGAAGCGGGAGGGGGCTCGGGTGCTGAATGAGCCGAGGATTGGCGCGGGTGGCCACAAATATGTGTTCGTACATCCAGCATCCACAGGCGGAGTGCTGATAGAACTAATTGAGGAGCATTCTTAAGTTTTGAAGATCGATACCGGGATTATTGGCGGCAGCGGGCTTTACTCGATGCCTGGTTTTGAAGTGACCGAAGAGGTTGAGATTGATACGCCGTACGGCAAGCCGTCGGACCCATATGTGGTGGGGACGATTGCGGGGAAGCCAGTGGCGTTTTTAGCTCGTCATGGACGTGGGCACCGGATCACGCCGACTGAGTTAAATTTTCGGGCGAATATCTGGGGCTTCAAGAAGCTTGGGGTGGAGCGGATTGTCAGTCTTTCCGCTGTGGGTAGCTTGAAGGAAGAGCATGAGCCGGAGCATTTTGTGATGCCGGATCAGTTTTTTGACCGGACGACCGGGCGTGTGTCTACGTTCTTTGGGGAAGGGCTGGTAGCGCATGTGAGCTTTGCTGAGCCGACGTGCCATCAGTTGATGGATGTGCTGGAGACGGCTTGTGCCGATGCCGGTGTTGTTGGTAAGAAGGGCGGCACTTATCTTTGTATGGAAGGGCCGGCTTTTTCGACCAAGGCTGAATCCAATGTGTACCGCAGCTGGGGTATGGACATCATCGGGATGACGAACCTGCAGGAAGCCAAGCTCGCGAGAGAAGCCGAGATTTGTTACGCGACTGTGGCGATGGTTACCGACTACGACTGCTGGCATCCGCAACATGACGCGGTGACGGTGGATCAGATTATCGCGACGCTGGTGAAGAATGCAGAGAATGCATCGA
>CAZZGS010000338.1:0-4555 GCA_964653845.1 uncultured Bryobacter sp. | reverse complement strand
AAAAATTCGCTTAAGAACGCGATTATTTCGGATAAGACGAAGGTGCCTGCCGAGACGCTGGAGAAGCTGGAGATCATCGTTGGAAAATACTTCCGCTAGCCAACTGGCCAGTCTTTTGCTGGCGGGCGAGCCGGAGCCGGAAGGACTGGTCGCAAAGGTGATTGAAGAGGCACTGGCCACTAACGAGGGGTCGGTTGCGCTGTTTCGCGATCTGGTGGAACCGCTGGCCGATGCCTTCGAGTTTCGACTGGTGAATGTTTACACGCATATCTTTGCCCGGGTTATCGAGGCGGCGCTTCCGGATCTGGAAGCGGCGACTTTAATCGAGCGGTTTATGCGGATCCGCAAGCCTCGGAAGTTTGTTGGTAATCCCGAGCGTGTCGAGAACGTTTTTGTGCTCTCGCGAATTACGATTGGCGCGGATATTGCGATTACGAGCCGGGTGTTGCGGGCGGTGTTTCTGCACTTCCCGAATGCGAAGATTTACTTTGTCGGACCCCGCAAGAATTACGAGATGTTTGAGCCGGAGATTGGGCTTGAGCTGGTGGAAGTGGCTTATAAACGAACGGGTACTTTGCGGGAGCGACTGGGTGTTTATCCGGCGCTAAAGGAAGCTTTGAGGGTGAAGGGCGCTCTGATTGTTGACCCCGATAGCCGATTGAGCCAGCTTGGGCTTTTGCCTCTTGGGGAGGAAGACAATTACTACTTTTTTGAGACGCGGAGCCGGTGGAGCGATGAGGACATGCCGCTTGGGGAGATGACCGAGCGATGGGTGGAGCAGACTTTTGAGGTGCCGTTGCATGTGCCGATTATTTCTGTGGAAGACCGGCTTGAGGGGTTTGACGTCACGCTGAGTTTGGGTGTGGGTGAGAATCCGGAGAAGGCGATGGCGTGGCCGTTTGAGCCGAAGCTGTTGCAGTTGCTGGTGGACCGCGGGTTGCGCGTGCTGGTGGATACTGGCGCCGGTGGCGAGGAAGCCGAGAGGGTGAGGCGGGCGATTGCGGAAGTGCGGCCCGGTGACAATGGCAGCGTTACGCCTTACTACGGTAGCTTCAAGGAGTTTGCCAGCGAGATCAATGCGAGCGAGTTGTTTATCGGGTATGACTCGGCGGGTGGACATGCGGCCTGTGCGCTGGGGGTGCCCGGGTTGTTGCTGTTTCGAGGGTTTCCGAATGAGCGGTTCATGATTCGTTGGATCCCGTGGGGGGATGGCGAACTGGAGGTTCTGGATGCGGAGGCGTTGTCAACCGAAGAGGCGCTGGACCGTGTGCAGGAGGCCGTGGAGGCGATCTTTACGGCGGAGGGGTTGATCGACGATGACGATGACGATTTTGACGAAGACGACCTTGATGATGAGGACGATGAAGATGACGAGCTACCGCCCGCGCGTTGATATAAGATGAAGCCGGAGGCTTCTTATGATGAATGCGAAGCTGGTATTGATGCTGGGTGTTGCTGTTGTGGGGATCGCACAGACGCAGTCACCACGTAAGTTGAACCCGACGATGGATGGTAAGGGGTTGTTTGTTTCTTACTGTGCTTCGTGCCACGGGATGGACTTGAAGGGGAAAGGGCCTGTGGTTGAGGCTCTCAAGACGCCGGTGCCGGATCTGACTACAATTGCCAAGCGACGTGGAGGTAAGTTTCCTGTGGCGGATTTGGAGAACCAGATTCTTGGTGAGGCAGCGATGAAGGCTGTACACGGGACAAGGGATATGCCTGTCTGGGGGCCTGTGTTTCGCAGGGTTGAGAAGGATCAGGATCTTGGCCTGGTGAGGGTTCGGGCGTTGGTCGATTATCTGAAGAGCATGCAGGCACGCTAGCGTTCGGTCATCTTGATCGAGAGGCGCTATTTTGCCGGTATTGGAGATTTACAAGTGCTGGACTGGCAGAACCAGTCGCGCAGTAAAGCAATAATGCCTGGTTTACCGTCACCGACGTATTCATCGCGGCGGCGCTTGTAGTCTTCGAGGATAGGGGCGAGCTGGGTGCGAAATTGTTTGTCGGCATCGCGCTCGGTGGCACCCTTTTCAATCGCGTAGACGACACCTCGGTCTGCGCGGGCAAAGGTGGGCATCGCGACAAAATCCCTGGGTACAAATACGCCGGTAAATGTCTGTTGCCTTGAGGCAGAGACGAAGAAGTCTACGGCGTAATCGGGATATCCGTAGAGATAGCCGAGGCCACGGAATCTAGAAGGTCCTTCGAGGTATTCAATCGCCATCAGAACTTCCATTGGGTGGGCATTTTCGCTGAGGCCCAAGGGGATGAAGAAGTCTTTGTGAGCGATGATGGTGCGGCGCAGGCCTGTGCGGTTGAAAACGACGCCGTCAAAGTATCGTTCGAGGGTTTTGGTGTCTTTGCCCGGGAAGAGGCGAGCGAAGTGGTGGACGGTGGCGAAGAGGTCTCCGCCGCACTGGAAGAGCGCGAGGTACCGGCGGGCTTCGTCAATCGTGGTTGCCTCAAGGGAGTCTGCCGGGAGCTTAAAGGTGGTGTAGCCGCCAGACATCGGCTTGGCTGCGCCAATGACGGTGTAGAGTGCCTCACTATCCATGAGTTTCAAGAATAGGTCTGAGGCAGCTTTCTGTTGGGGCTCGGAGAGTTGTTCGATGGGGAAACATTGCTCTCTCGGGATGGTCTGGGAGTAGGCGAGAGAAGAGAAGAGGAGGAGAGTTAGAAGTTTCACAGAATGACCTTGATGGCGAACTGAATGGAGCGGGGGCCGCCGATTTGAAAGAGTGGGCTGAGTGCGCCAGCTCCAGTGGATAGTCCTCTGCCGAGCATGTTTTGAGCGAGGCCGAACGCGGCATTGTTGAGAGCGCCTGAGGGGTTTGCGAAGTTGGGAGTGTTGAGGATGTTGAAGAAGTCTGTGCGGAGTTCCACACGGATATTTTCGCGCTTGAAGATATTGCGGCGGACGGCGAAATCGATCTGAGAGACGGCAAGACCCCGGAGGGCATTTCGACCGAGGTTGCCGAACTGGGTGGTGGGGACGCGGAATGCATCACGGTTGATGAGGCGGGCACCGGGGCGCGTCGAGTCTTTGCGATAGAGGGGAACGCCGAGTATCAGGTCTGGCCGGAGCGCTGTTGTGAGACCGAGATTGAGCGGGTCAGTACCGGTGAAAATGTTGACGGGGGTAGCAGAGCGGGAGCGGGCGATGGAATCGAAGCTGAAGCCTTTGAGCTCATAGGTGAGAGCGAGGACTAGATTGTGGCGGACGTCGAAATCGGCAGGCCCCCTGTCGAGGTTGCGTGGATAAAGCGAGAGAGGGGCAGCCTGTGTTGTTTCGTCGGAGAAGTTGTCAATGGCCTTGGACCAGGTGTAGGAGATCTGCGACTGCAGAGATCTGGCTGCGCGGCGGCGGAACTGTATCTGCATGGACTGGTAGTTTGAGGATGCCGCGTTGCTAGAGATGTTGACGTTACTGTTGTTGCCGAAGAGCGCCGGATTGACCACGATGGAAGCAGGGGCGGTGGCAATGGACGGACGGTTTCTGAGGAGTTGATTGAAGAGGAGTTGGTTGCCACGATTTGCGACATATCGGACGTCGAGGGCACCGACCCTGCGGAAGTCTTTTTCGATGCCAAAGCTCCAGTGGACCGTTAGTGGTTGTTTGAGATTGGGATCGGTGAAGAAGAAATCAGCGCTGTAGGGGGCAGGGGCGTTGAAGGGGATTGGATCGAGAGCTGCGGCACTTGCGGGGAAGGGCGCGTTGAGACTAGTGCGGACGGTGTTGTATGGCCAGCTATTGAAGCCGCGTGAAGCTTGGCCCGTGCCGAGGTCGTGGAAGAGGCCGATGCCGCCTCGAATCGTCATGCCTCCCCAAGCCTGGTATGCAATGCCGATGCGGGGGCCGAGATTATTCCAGCGGGTTTGCCAGAGATTTGTGCCGGCAGGGGCGATGGCCAGAGAGAGGGGATTTGTGACCTGACTAGGCCCGAAGATGGGCCGGCCGGAGCGTCCTGTGGGCGGGGGAATAAGTTCCCAACGTAGGCCATAGTTGATCGTCAGTTTGGATGAGAGGCGCCAATTGTCCTGCGCGTAGAACGAGTAAGTGGGAAAGTCCATACTGGCCTGTGGAGCGAGGGACTGGAGGCTGACGGTGGCTGTACCGAGGTTGATGGCATTCGATATTGAGCCGAAGTTGTAGCTGGCACCGTATTCGCGGAAGGCGGCGGTGGGGAGCATGGGCCGGATGTCGAAGCCGATTTTGAATTGGTGTGACGAAGAGATGAAGCTCAGGTTGCCAGTGAAGTTGAGCTGTTTTTGACGATTGCCGATGGAGCGGCCCTGGGTGAGATTTGGGGGAGAAATGCCGGGAAGGAAAACGCCGAGGAAGAAGCCTGCGCTGGCTTTGGTGCGGTCTGTATAGGCCGGGAAGAGCAGGGAGTCCTGAGGTTTGATTGCACCGGCGAATTCGCCAGCGTCCCAATTAAAGCCTGCGTCGGAATCGCTGTAGTTGAAACGGAATTCGTGGATGAGATGGGGAGTGATGGTTAGGTTCAGGCCGGCGGTGTAGGTATAGAGGTTGGACCTGGTGGTGGTGATCTGG
>CAZZGS010000337.1:0-5442 GCA_964653845.1 uncultured Bryobacter sp. | reverse complement strand
TCTGGACAAACATCACAGTGTATCTTCCGCTCGCAAGTGGTTCTCCAACAACTCACTTCATCCAGAGTCATCAGGTACAAGCGCGACAGGTGGTCGGCATGCCGTCCCCGAAGCAGAACAAGATCTCCTTGGCGAAGTTCAGCAAGGAGATGCTTTCCCGCAGACTCGATGTCATAGAACCCGAAGACGCGGCCAGGATCCATTCCCGCTTCAATCGCAGCCTTCACCGCATAGCCGTTGCTATCCCCGATAAAGTAAGCGACATCGACGATTTTTGAAGCTTTAATGCCCATATCCCGCTGGCGCAATCGAATTTTTTGCCTGGAATCAGAGACATCCGTAAAAACCAGGATCTTTCGTTCGGCGACGGCGGCTTCAATTACGTCTAACGCAACTTTCAAGCTGTCTACCGACCCGTTCCACTCATCCCTCAAGAAAACTGCCCCCTGCGGTGTGGCGGCCTCTGAAAGGCGCTGCTGCATTGGCGCAAGATTCGCCAGCGGTGCGATAGCCTGCGCCAGCGTCAACCCCGCCTCGCTCGCCACGACAAGTGCCGGCATGACACTGGGTAGCCAATGGGTCCCTATCAACTTGGTAACGACTCGTCCCTGCTCATTACCGCTTTTGACTTGAAACGAAAAATGTTCGGGCCACCTGCCACTTAAATCTGAAGCACGCCACTCTAAACCCTCGCCTTCGCCATATCGAGCTGTCCGCACAGATACTGGCGGCTGATACTCCGCAATGTATGGATTGTCACTGTACAACACAGCCAAGCCTCCTGTCCGCAAGCCCTCCACCAGCATCGACTTTTCCTTGGCTACAGTCTCGAGAGTCTTAAAAGACTGCATGTGCGCCCGTGCAACGTTTACCCAAACGGCGATATCGGGTTTGGTTGCAAGTGCAAACCATTTCATTTGGCCGGGGCGATCCAAGCCAACCTCAATCACTGCAAACCTGTGCCATGGCATGACCGAAACCAGATTCTTGAAAACCCCAACAAAATGATTACGGGACCCAGGGCTCTTGTAGGTGGGGAAATACGCGGCAAGTACTTCCGCAATGGCATCTTTGGCAGTTGTTTTGCCTACGCTTCCGCTGATGACAATGAATGTTGTCCGGAACAAAAGTCGACGCCAGATGCCCCCAATACTGAGCAAGACCGCTCGAACAAACGGCTGAATCTTGAGGTAGTAGGGCCAAAGCCGAGAGCCCAGTCGTCGTTTTAATTCCAAAGCCATTGACTAAGATACTATGGCCGGATCCATCGGCTCCCTTGCCAGCAACTCCAAAGGAACCCCTGATGCACCATATGCTGATCTCGGGCTTGCTAATTCTGGTATCGTCCTGCACCTTCGCGGCAACCCGAGCCGAGACCCCCGATACACCTATCAAACTTGCAACCATCTCCGCAAGCGCTAGCAGAACATGTTCCCCGGTGCCAACTGGTTTGCGGGCAAGAGCACCGATCGTGGAGCACCCTTCGGCCCCTCATCGTTCTAAAAGAGTTCTTGCCCAACTTCGACAAACTCCGCATCCTTGCCAAGGTCAATGGCGTAGTCAAGCGGGAGGACAGCACGGCCGAACTGCTATGGAAAGAACAATACATCATCAACTACCTCACCTCGACCCTCACCCTATATTCGGGCGACGTCATCTCGAAGGGAACACCTTCAGGCAAGGGTATGGAGCGTCAGGAATTCCTGAAACCAGGCGATACAGTTTCAATAGAAATTGAGACTGCGTTCCAGGCACAGTCCGGTCCGGTGCGATAGAAGTC
The DNA here is from genome assembly GCA_964653845.1 of uncultured Bryobacter sp. Lineage (GTDB taxonomy): Bacteria > Acidobacteriota > Terriglobia > Bryobacterales > Bryobacteraceae > Bryobacter. The sequence goes on along the minus strand of CAZZGS010000337.1, from coordinate 3,662 downwards.
CAACAGAAAAGACCCGGCAAATGACTGCCGGGTTTGTCTTTTTGAGTTTTATACGGTTGATACTCTAGAGCTCAGCCAGTGCCGCCACAAGCGCACCCTTGGCCGTCGAGTTGAGCGGCGATTCTGCCATGCGGATCTCGCTCAATGGCAGGGGGAACTCAGATTCCTTCAGCAATTTCTCAAAGCGGTCGCGGAAGCCCTTTGGCATCGCAGTCCCGCCCGAGAGAACCATCGGAATGGGCTTGCCCATCTTCGGAATGTTCCGCGAGTTGGAAAAGGCTTCCTTCAATCCGTTTACGGTACCCCGGATTACTTCGTCGTAGTACACGTTCAAAACCTGATGTAGCTTGTCTGCATAATGGCCATTGATCTGGAAAGACTCTTCCTTGGCCAGGCGAATGCGGGTAGTCAACTCACCGGTAATCGTCGCAGCCGAACTGTCAATATAGTCGCCGGCCTTGGGCACACTAAAACTCAACACAGGTACTGCCAGGTAGCTCAGACAAACGTTCACCAAGCCACCGCCAAAGCTGATGCCAATGCCCGAATAGTTGGTCTCTTCCAGTTCAGAAAACACCACGGCAAGACCTTCGTTGATCGGTGTAGGCTCACAGTCCAACTCGCGCAAGATCTGTGCAATGGATGCATCGTGATAGGTCAGGTTCTCTTCCGCACCAAGAGATGCAGCCGGAACGCTGTAGTAAATCGGCAAGCCGTGGCGGCGTTCGCCTTCGGTCAGGTTCTCGATAAGCTGCTTCAGCATCGCTGCATTCTCCGGCTCACTCGGATTCAGAACGCCACGATTCATCGGGCGGCGCGATTCTGTCTGTAGTAAGTCTGCAAATCGCGAGCTCTCGTTGCCCGGCACAATGATCATCTTGCCGGTGTTCTCACCCGCTACAACGTAAGGCACGCCTTCGCGCTTCAGTGATGCCTCGGTCATCTTCGACCAGGGCACCTCCACAAAGGCATTGAGCTGGCTCTTATATTGGAAATCATCATTCGCCTTGCTGGCGGCTACGATCCGGCTGGTGCCGACGTCAAGCCCGATTGCAGGAGTTTGGTTGCTGTGTTTCATGGGTTCACCTCTTGAGCTTTGCTCGAATTGGAATTTGGGTTGCCACCGCCGGCCTTGTTATTCTCTGGCAACAAAGCACTCAGGCGGCGGTAATGATTGCGCAATTGGGTACGTAGTTGCGCAACAGAAATAGAACTCTCTCGTGCCTGCTCGCGCAGCAGGTCTTCACTGCTGACGACACCCTTCCACATACGTGCCCCAGTGGCTGCAAAAAAGGTGCCGTCGTAATTAAAGCCAAAAAGATTGAGACTCGCAAGGGGTTGCGAATAATTATCAGGCAGTCCCATCGCCTCAAATGGAAAATTGCCAGCCCAATCGGTGTGATATCCGATCTGAAAGTTGCTCGGATTGATTGACACCTGAGCATGCGTCACACAATTAGCTGCCGGAATGTTGTATCTCGAGCGCAACATGCGGGTCAGTGTCTTACCAGAATCGATCTGCGCCTGCGAGATGATCGGTGCCTCATCCCCAGGCCGCGTTTGCGTCTCAAACGAGACGGCCAGGAAAGAATCGTTCAATCCGATATAAGCCCACTTGTCGTCCGCCCAGGTCGACTTGCCGGCATGATTTGCCGCATCCGTTTCTTTCACGATTCGGAAGACCCGGCCAAAGCGATCAATCACGTAGTGATAGGCCTTCTCTTTCGAAACATACTGAAGGAGTGATTCACCCAGCAGCTTGAGCCGGCGCATCTTTTGTTCTTCCAGTTCCTCTAGCGTGCTCTCCGTCGTATGGAAGACAATCCCCGCTGCCTGCTTGTCGGCTAGCTGCACCAGACTCGACGTGGGCTGATTCCGGTTCCAGGCATAATATTCGCGTGGCCGATTCGTCGTGCTGAACCGCGTTTCAATATGCAAGCCGCTCGACCAGGTCTCTACACCATTTTTCGAATCGATCAGCCAAACTTTCTCGAGAGGGCCTTCACGAAAAGGCTTTACGCCACGGCCGGCAGACAGGCTCATCGCCATTTCCGAAACAGGAATCGGCGGTGCACTACTTCGAAATAGCGAAAGCGTCGGAATCATCAACAAGCAACCCAGGGCCAGCCAGAACTTCTTATTCCGCAACCACCAATATTGCGGCCGCCCCAACACTGTCTCCACCTGCCCTACCCGCTTCTCAGTGTTCTTGAGAAAACGCAGTTTCGCCACCGGGTCTTCGATCTTTGAAGCCCGCGCATCGATCATCGGATTCAAGACCTTGCGTGGAGTGATAGGGTTCAAACAATCCTGCTACCTGATACGGCAGCTTCGAGAGCACAATCGACTGAAACTTTTGGAAACCTTATACCGATCCCTCAGCCACACTAGGGGATCTGCTTTAGTTTATCTGGTGTTGGCAAGCAACGAAACTTCTCATCATTAGTTGAGTTTCATATAACAGTAGGCTCGCACGATGACACTAAAAACGATACTGAAAACAAAGGCCTTTTACGCTACGCTCGCGGCTTTGGTCCTCACTTTAGTTCCGCTAGCCGCAAAAAAGGCGTCCGATGCCGCCTCAAAGTACAAAGAAAAACTCAACAAGCAACAACAGCTCGAACACGCCCTCAGCCGCCTCAGCTTCGGTGCACGCCCCGGAGATCTCGAAGCCGTACAGAAACTCGGCCTCAAAAAATGGATCGAGCAACAGCTCAATCCACAGTCGATTTCAGAAAACCCGGCCCTCGAATCGACGCTCGCCCAAATGCCCACCCTGGCACTTTCTACAGAGGCACTCGTCCTTAACTACCCCACACCGCAAGTCCTCACCGCCGTAGCCACAGGCCGCATGAAGATGCCCGAAGATCCACAGCTTAAGGAGGTCTACGAACGCCTCAGCCAGCGTTACAAAAACCGCATCGAGCGCAAAAAGACCAAGGGTGAAGAAGAGGAAGAAGCCGCGCAAAAGGGCATCAATGATCGGCTCCGCCGCCGCGTTGGAGCTATGACCACCGAAGAGCGCAGCCTGGCCCTGCGAAAACTTGCTCCCCAGCAGGCCGTCGCGAGCGAACTGACCGAAGCCAAAATCTATCGCGCCGTTTTGAGCGAACGCCAGCTTAACGAAGTCCTCGCCGATTTTTGGTTCAATCACTTCAATATTTATCTCGATAAGGGTGCCGACAAGTGGCTCACTACTGCCTACGAACGCGACGCCATTCGCCCCCACGTCCTCGGTCGCTTTAGCGACATGGTCAGGGCCACCGCACAAAGCCCTGCCATGCTCTTCTACCTCGATAACTGGACCAGCGTCGCCCCCGAAGCCGGAGAAAAGATCCGTCGAGTTGCACCGAAAGCCCGCGCCCGCGGCCTCAATGAAAACTATGCCCGCGAACTCATGGAACTCCACACCCTCGGCGTCGACGGCGGCTACACGCAAAAAGACGTTCAGGAAGTCGCCCGCTGCTTTACCGGCTGGACGATCGAAGAACCCAACCGGGGCGGCAAATTCCGCTTCGCCGAGCGGGTCCACGACAAGGGTGAAAAGGTCGTTCTCGGCATCACCATCCCTGCTGGCGGCGGCATCGAGGACGGCCTCAAAGTAATCGAGATCCTCAGCTCACACCCGTCCACCGCCAAATTCATCTCCCGCAAGCTCGCCC
>CAZZGS010000336.1:0-5443 GCA_964653845.1 uncultured Bryobacter sp. | reverse complement strand
GCCCCGGATCACCAGGATGCAGCGCTCATTGATGTTGAGTGAATCGTCGTTGATTCTCTCGTGATAGTCCTCCGGGCCTTCGAAGACAATAGCTCGCGCGGTGAAGGCGTTTTCGTCGCCGGGGGTTTCGAGAAATAGCTTGCGGAATTCCTTGCCAATGACGGAGCTTTTTACGAGGGCACTGGAGAAGAGGTTGCCGTCCATGACGAGGAAGCCTGCTTTCTCTGAGACAGGATTCTCGTAGCCGCGAATGACCTTGTGATCGGTGGATCGCGTGTGCCGGTAGCAATCACCGACAGTCGAGCCCGAGACGTTCATGGCAGATTCGTGGATCTTGCCGGCGCATATCAGTTCGCCGATGATTGCAGGAATTCCGCCTGCCAGGTGGAAGCTTTCAGTAAGGTATTCCCCGGCGGGCTGGACATTCGCCAGCAGCGGGATCTCGTGGCCAACTGTCTCCCAGTCTTTGGTCTTCAACTCGACGCCCATATGCCGGGCAATGGCGACCAAGTGGGGTGGGCAGTTGGTCGAGCCACCGATCGCGCTGCAAACGACGATGGCGTTCTCGAAGGCCTGGCGGGTCATGATGACCGAGGGCCGCAAATCCTCGCGCACCATCTCGACAATGCGTTTACCTGTGCGGAAGGCCATTTGGGTTCGTTCGCGGTACGGGGCGGGGATGACGGCGCAGCCGGGGAGGCTCATGCCCAGGGCTTCGGCCAGTGAGTTCATTGAGGAAGCAGTGCCCATCGTGTTGCAATGGCCGGGGCTGGGGGCTGAGGCCATCACCATATCCATGAACTGTTCGTAGTCGATTTCTCCTGCGGCGTGCATGCGGCGGGCTTCCCAAACGGTCATGCCGCTGCCGGCCAGCTTGCCTTTGTAGTAGCTGTTGAGCATCGGTCCGCCGCTAAGAACGATCGACGGGAGGTTGACCGTAGCTGCCGCCATCAGGCAGGCGGGCGTAGTTTTGTCGCAGCCGGTGGTGAGCACGACGCCGTCGAAGAAATAGCCATGCAGGATTTCGACGAGGCCCATATAGGCGAGGTTGCGGTCCAGCGCCGCAGTGGGCCTACGGCAGTTCTCAAAGATCGGGTGAACCGGGAAGATGAACGGAACCCCGCCCGCGTCACGAATGCCGTCGCGGATGCGGTCGGCGAGATCGAGGTGAATGCGGTTGCAGGGCGAGAGGTCTGAACCTGTCTGGGCAATGCCGATGATCGGCCTCCCCGATTGCAGTTCTTCGCGGGTGAGGCCGTAGTTGGCGTAGCGCTCAAGGTAGACCGCAGTCATACCGAGATTGTCGGGATTCTGGAACCAGTTCTGGCTGCGGAGGGGGAACTTGCGGTCGCGATTCATGTGTTTAGGCCATTCTCTCTTAAAAGGAGTGAGCTAAAGAACCAAAACATTTTTGACGATCATGCTTTAGTGCTAAAGTTTCATTCATATATCCGATCAAGAATTGTGATAGGTTAATGTTACAAAACTCTTTCCTTCAGGAGGAAAATTATGCGAACTAAGTGGTTTGCACAGCTTAGCCTGTTGCTACTTCTTTTCTCGGTCTCAGTATTCGGCCAAACCCTAGGCGACGTTTCCGGGTCGGTAACCGACCCCCAGGGTGCTCCCGTGGCTGGCTCAAACGTCACCATCAAAAACGCGGCTACCAACGCAGCGCGTGCCACAACAACCAATAACGAAGGCATCTATAGCTTTCCGGCTCTTCTCCCTGGCACCTACTCGGTGAAGGTGGACAAAGCTGGATTTAAGACCTTTAATCAATCCAACATCGAAGTACAGGTTCAGGCGAACCTCCGTGTCGACGTCGCAATGCAACTCGGCCAAGTGAGCGAGACCATTGAGGTCTCCTCCACAGCTGCTTCGCTTCAGACTGAAAACGCAACGGTTGGAACCGTTGTTGAGCAGAAGCGAATCGTCGAGCTTCCTTTGAATGGCCGCAACTATTTGCAGTTGACTGCCCTTGCCCCGAACGTAAGCTTTGGCTTCCCGTCGGCTGGTCAGGCCGATGGCCGCCAGGGTGGCGATCGGACAGCCCAGAATATTTCTGTGGCCGGTATGCGTAACAACTTCAACCGCTTCACTCTCGATGGTGTCGAAAACACAGACCCCAACTTCAACACCTACGTGATCTTCCCGTCAGCCGAAGCGCTGCAGGAATTCAAGGTGCAGACTGGCGTTTACCCGGCTGAATTTGGCCGTGGTGCAACGCAGATCAACGTGTCGACAAAGGGTGGTGGCAACGCCTTCCATGGTTCGATGTACGAATTTCTGCGCAATGAAAAGATGGATGCCCGAAACTACCTCTTTGGTGGTGTTGGTGCTGTCGAGCGCAAGAAGGATCCCTTCAAGTGGAACCAGTTCGGCTTCGTCCTCTCTGGCCCGGTTGTGATTCCGAAACTTTTCAATGGCCGCAACAAGCTGTTTTTCATGACCAACTATGAGTGGTTCCGTCAGCGCCGCGATGTGATCGGCCAGTTCACACTGCCGACTGCTTCCAACTTCGCGGGCGACTTCAATAGTGCGATTAATACGAACGGCATTTACGATCCTCGCACGCGCGTGATCGCCAATGGCGTAGTTACCGGCGCTTCCTTGTTCCCCAACAACACCATCCCGGCGAGCCGATTGGCATCTACCTCGCAACGTCTTCTGCCGTTCTATCCGCAAGCCAACAACCCATCTGCTGGACTCAATGCCAATCACCTCATCTCGCTTGGCCGTCCGATCAATAAAGACCAATTCATCCAACGTTTTGACTGGGTGGAGAGTGACAAATCGAATTGGTTTGGCCGCTATTCGAGATCGGAAGAAAACCAGCTCACAGCGAACCTCCTCAATAATGGAGAACAGATTGTGACCGACGCCACCCAGTGGACGGTCACCAATACTCGTGTACTCACCACGAGCCTGGTGAATGAGTTCCGCTTCGGTCTGACGAAGTTCTACAACACTACCGGCCCTGAGCTTGCCTTTAAAACGGACGTTGTAGGCACCTTGGGTATCCCGGGGCTCTCCTCCGGCCCTCCCGTGCAGTGGGGCATCCCCAGTGTCTCACTCACTGCTTACAGCGGCTTCGGCAATAGCTCCGAAGGTCCTTATGAAAACAACAACCGCGCTATGCAGTTCATCAACAATCTGAGCTGGGTCAAGGGCAAGCACACCATCAAGGTTGGTGGTGAGTTCCGCCGCGACGAATACAATCAGGTTGGCAACCAGTTTGCTCGCGGTCAGTTCAGCTTTGACCGCAATGCGACGCGTAACCCTCTTGTGGCCAATTCTGGCAACGCGTTTGCCGACTTCCTGCTCGGTGAAGTTTTCCAGGCTGAAGCGGCAGTCTCTATTGCTAAGGCTCAGTTCCGCGCCAACGGCTTTGCTTTCTATATTGATGACACATGGCGCGTCAGCAAGAAGTTGACTCTCAACCTGGGTCTGCGTTATGAAAATACGCCTCCCTGGACGGATCAGACCGGAACCTTGTTCAATGCAATTGTTCCCAACGACATTCGCCCCACCAACCCATTGGCGGCGGTGGTTCAGGACCAAAGCCTACATCCTTACTTTATGCGTCAAGGCGCTTCCCGCCAGAACTGCTATGAAGGGATCAATCTTCGCTGGACCGCCGGTCCGCTTTTCCCGAATATTCCGATCCAGGTTCGTTGCGATGGTTCGCTTGGTAATCGCCTGGTTCGTCGCGACAATAACGACTGGGCTCCCCGTCTTGGTGCCAGCTATCAGTTGACCGAGAAGACCGTGATTCGTGTTGGTGCCGGCGCTTTCTACTCGCAAGACACTGGCAACCCCCGCTTTGATATGTCCCGTAACCTTGCTGGCCGTCTTCGCGACAATTCCAGCCAGGTCACCCCGCAGCTCAATTGGGGTAACGGATTGGCCTCGATTGCAGGTGGTGTCGCCAACGTGAACCGCCCGTACTCGTTTGCGAATGCCTATGATCGCCGCACTCCCTACACTCTGATGTACCTTCTGAATGTCCAACGCGAGCTCTCCAACAACCTTGTTCTTGAAGTTGGCTACCTTGGCTCGGTGAGCCGTCGCCTGGAAGGCCTGCGTGCTGTCAACGAATCGATTCCGGTTGACCCGGGTGTCTCCGCTCTTTCACTGGCTGCTCGTTCTCCCTTCCCGGAATTCGGTCGCATCCAGTTGGTCGATAACGGTGGTAAGGGCAACTACAACTCCCTTGGCACCAAGTTGACCAAGCGTTACTCGGGTGGTCTCACCGCCCTGTTTAGCTACACCTATGCCAAGTCGATCGATACTGCGAGCGCGATCCGTAACCAGGGTGGCGATACGTTGTTCCCACAGAACAGCGGCTGCCGTCAGTGCGAACGCGGTTTGTCGAGCTTCAACAATGAACACCGCTTTGCCTCGAGCGTCCTCTATGACATTCCGATCGGTAAGGGCAAGAAGTTCAACATCTCAAACGGCTTCGCCGATACCCTCATCGGTGGCTGGCAGTTGGGTTCGATCTTCACGGTCCAATCCGGCTTCCCCATCACCGTATTCAATAGTCGTGACCGTTCGAACACCGGTGCCGGCTTTGACCGTCCGAACGCCACCGGCCAGAACCCGCAGGTAAGCGGCGTCTCGACTGAAAACGGCTTTAATACAGCCGCTTTCGTAGAGCAGACTGCTGGCACCTACGGCAACGTTGGGCGCAACACTCTCATTGGACCCAGCTTTGTTCGTTGGGATTTCTCGAGCTTGAAGAATTTCAAAATGCCCTACAAGGAAGGTCATATCCTTCAGTTCCGCTTTGAAGCCTTCAATCTCCCGAACCACCCGAACTGGGGTAACCCCGACACCAACATCCAGAGCGGCAACTTTGGCAAGATCCGCGGTACGCGTGGCGACATGCGCAACCTGCAGGTCGCGCTTCGTTATACCTTCTAAGCAAGGTCGAAGAAGTCAAAAGCAGAAACCGCCAATCCTCAGGGGTTGGCGGTTTCTTTTGTTTTGAGCGATTCTCCTACGGAGAGCGCTGGCAGGAGAATGTCGGTAGCAGCAATAGGATTAGTAAGGGCATGGGGAGCCTTCTTATCGCTTTCTCGCAAAGTCACTCCCGCGATCCCAATCGAGATAGTACAGAGCGAGGACCTCAAAACACTCCCCCGGCTCCGGTGCCTGTCTTGATTCCACGAAGGAAATCGCCGCCTGCCTCTACCGCGACATTTGCACCTGCCGATTCACCGCATCTACCGGCATGTTGTCCACCCGTGCCCGTTCCGCCCTCCCCAAGCCAAACCAGGCCATCGGCGGACTTGCTGACAGGTAACTGAACGCCGACCGTATGACGCGCACTTGCTTTGGCAGGCCTGGAGAGGTAACTTCCACGCGGCGTCCCAACCCAAGGCCGGGACCAGGCGCCGAACCAGCAAGCCAGTTCCCTCCGGGTGGAGTGTTCAGAAGC
>CAZZGS010000335.1:0-5463 GCA_964653845.1 uncultured Bryobacter sp. | reverse complement strand
CGAGATGATCACGAGCCTTCCCAAAGGCATTGCACTTGAAGACGCTCTCGCCCGCTACGACAAAATCCTTATTAACCTGCAAGGCGACGCCTCCGTCCGGGCCGGCTCCAAATGGAGCGATCTCCCCGAGCCCAAGCCAGCCGCCGAAGGCACAATTCAAATCACGGAATTTCCTTCACAAAACCTGCAACAACCCGGCCCCGCCCACTTTGCCTGGCCCCTCCTGCCCCGTCTCAATTCCAAAGACGAATCCCTAGCAGACCTCTTCGCTCAGGCCTTCGGCGGAGACCCCTCCACCAACCTCTACAAGCTCTTTATCGATTCCAAAACCCGCCAGACCGACACCGGTGCTCGCTCCGTAGCGATGGGTTTCGACAACGAGGCTTACGCCGGCTTCTACATCTACATCCCTGATCTCGCTGCCTCCCAGGTAGACACCTCACGCCTGCTCGAAATCTGGAATCTGGTCAAGGACGAAATCGCTCGCGTCGCCGCCTGGCCCGACAACAGCGCCGAGCTACGAGACTTCCACGACCGCATGCAGGCCAACCTCCTCCGCATGAAGCGCTCCGGTGACAAGCTCACCAGCTCCCCTCCCGGCTTCGGTGGCCGCATGAGCCAAAGCATCTGGCCCAGCCTCCTGCGCGATTTGAATGACGAACCGGGCTTCGAAAAATCGCTGGCTCAACCCGAACTTTTTGCCTACCTCGAAGACCTCCTGGCCAGCGGCAAAAACATCTGGAGCGACAAGATCCACGACTGGAATCTCCTCACTGCCAGCCCATACATCGTTGCGGCCAAAGCCTCAAACGATCTCCTCGAAGCCGAAGATACTGCCCTCAAGGCACGCCTCGCAGCCGAGGCCACCCGCCTCATGCACCACTACGGCGCGAGCAACGAACAACAGGCGATCCTCTTCTACAAGCAGGACTACGATGCTGCGACAGCCGAGCTGGAGCGAGTTCAAAGCATGGACACCCCAGCCCGCTTCATCGACCATCCTCCGATGACACTCGACGATCAGCTCGACTATGAAGTCAAGACTGTCGCAGGCAGCATCCCCCTCGTAATCGGTAAATTCTCCGGCATGAGCAGCGCCACCATTGGCCTCGCTCTGAACGCAAGAGAACTCTCCGGCCGCCAGCTTATCTTTGCCTCCGTGTTGCCCTCCATGCTCAGCGGCACCGGCCTCACCAAAGACGGCAAAACCCTCAGCTACGAAGAAGCGATGCAACAGATTCGCCGCGAGATCCTCGGCGTCGGTGCCTCCTTCACCTCAAACCCAACCAGCGGTCGCATCGAACTCGCGATCACCGGCGCAGGCAACACCCTTGACGAAGCCAAAGCCGCACTCTCCTGGATGGAGGCCACCCTCTTCGCCCCCAACTGGACTCTTGACAATCGTAGCCGCCTCAAAGACATCGTCGACCAGACCATCAACGCCCTCCGCAGCACCATGACGCGCAGTGAAGAGACCTGGGTCAACGGCCCAGCAACATGCTGGACCTACCAGGACGATCCTTTCTACCTTAGCCTCTCCAGCTTCCACACCCAGCTCCATCATCTGCATCGTCTGCGCTGGATGCTCACAGAGCCCAGCACCGAAACCGCCGATTGGCTCCGCACCCTCACCACCAAATCCCAACTCGAAGGTGAATCAAGCGATATCGCGAAAGACCTGCTCTACATCGCCAGCGAATTCCCCGAATCCTCACAACAAGAGGACTGGCAATACCTGGTCCGCGTCACGATCCAGGACCTTCTCACACCCGTCGAGGACGCCATCGCAGAACTCGACGCCGTGCGCATAACGCTCCTCAAAAAAGCGAACGCACGGATGCACCTAACGGCCTCCCCAGAGAACATCGCCGCCCTTGAGCCACTCCTCGACACATTGGTAGCCGGCCTCTCGGGCGATCCCGTTGCGCCCATCGCCCCCAAGGCTCCAAGAGCTGTAGCCAAGCGCGTCATGGCCCGCGAAAACCTCGCAAATGAACCCCAATACGTAGGCCTGCTGGCCCCCAACATGCAAGGCGGTGTCCACCTGCACTCGGTCAAGGCAGTCAGCCTCTTCGATCTCGACGAAGAATCCGCCCTGCAATTCCTGGCCTTCAAACTCTTCGGCGGCGCAGGCCCCCACGGTGTCTTCATGAAGACATGGAGCGCGGGCCTTGCCTACTCGAACGGCCTCCGCTCGAGCGCCTTCGAAGGCCGCAGCCACTACTATGCGGAACGCACACCGGAGCTACCCCAAACCCTCAACTTCGTCGTCAACGCACTCAAGACAGCACCCCGCGACAAATCGCTGGCCGAATACACTTTAGCCCAGGTTTTTGCGGGCACTCGCGCCGGCAGCGGATTCGAATCCCGCACTGCCGCCATGGCCGCAGACCTCGCCGATGGCCTCTCCCCAGACGCCGTCCGCGCTTTCCGTGCCAACATCCTCAAGCTCCGCGAGAAGCCAAATCTCGACGCCGAACTCTACAAACGCATGGACGCCGGCTACGCGCGAGTCCTCCCCGGATACGGCGAAAAACAGTCCCCGTCCACCGACGCTACTTACTATGTCATTGGCCCCGAGAAGCAACTAGCCGCCTGGGAAGCCTATCTCGGAGAACCCCTCTACCGCCTCTACCCGCGCGATTACTGGATAATCACGGAATGACTCGTCGCCTCGCCCTCACAGCAATGGCAGCCAAGGCCCAAAGCAGACCACCGAATTCCATATGGCAATGACCCCGCGCGATTCGTAGGCCTGTGATTGCCCACAAACAAGGGCCCACACCCACTGGTCATCAAATCCACGGTGGCTTCTGGCGAGCAGCCTATGATCTCGAACACAACGGCCATCTCTGTGAAGCCCGCGACAAAAAGGAGTCGCCACATGGTCGATCGAATACCGCCGCATCGGCAATCCTGGCCGCGCAACACGTGAAGGCCCTGACCAAAGAATTCCCCATCAACCTCAAACGCACCATAGCCATGGCACATTCCGCCGGCGGTCATCTCGCCCCCCCCCCAGAGATCGCCAGGCGCTACACTAATGCCGTTCTCAAGGCTGGCGACAAGGCAAAGCTCGACCTGCTACCCGGTGGACACTTTCCGCCAGCGGAGTTCCAAACTTCCAATGAATCCGACACCAGCCACGCCAGCGTCATCGCCTTTTTCGAAGGCAGCAATCGAGCCAGTTCTTGAGGCGTCACAAAGATACCCGCCCCGATCACAATTCCAACAACCACGCTGACGGCGTCCAGCCACGAAAGATGACGCTTGAGTTCATTTGGCATAGTGATATTCTCAACCCATGTCCACTCAAATGCCTAAATCAATTTCGCGTCGTGCCCTGATTGCCGGTCCTGCGGTATTGGCCCTCGGGCAAGGTTTGCGCGCCCAAAGCTCAGAGCCGCTGCGCATTCTCCTCATGCAGGATTTTGATGAAAAAGAAATTGCCAGCTTCGTAAACGCTGTCAAAGGCCGCAAAGTGGAAATCATCAAGGCCGGCAGCCGCCAGGAAATGCGCGCCAAGCTCCCGCAAGCCGAAGTCCTCTTTGGCGGCATCGGCGCAGCAGACCTCGACTACGCTCCCAAACTCAAGTGGATTCAAGCCGGCGGCGCAGGCATGGAAGGCTTCGACAAGAAAGTTCTCGCCTCACCCATCACCGTCACTAACATGGCCCGTGTCTTTGCCCCCGCCATCGCCGAAACCGCAATGGGCCTGCTCCTCTCGATCTCACGCGGCATCAGCACCTACTACATGCCCCAGTTCTACAAGAAGCAGTGGGAACCCATCGGCACCGTCAAATCACCCGACCATATCGAACTAGCCGGTCGCACCATGGGCATCGTCGGCATGGGCGGCATCGGTACAGAAATCGCCAAACGTGCCTACTACGGTTTTGGCATGAAGGTCTGGGCCACAGACGCCAAGCCCATGCCCAAGCCCGACTTCGTTGACATCCTCCGCGAGCCAGCATGGTTCCCCGAGATGGCCAAACAAGTCGACGTACTCGTCAGTGCCGCACCCCACACCGCCAAGACCGAAGGCATGTTCAACGAAGCCATCTTCCGATCTATGAAGAAGGGCGCGATCTTCATCGCCATGTCCCGCGGCAAACTCTTCGACGACATGGCTCTAGTCAAGGTCCTAAAAGAAGGCCACCTCCGTGGTGCCGGCCTCGACGTCTTCCCGATGGAACCGATCCCCGCGAACCACCCGATTTTCGAATGCAACAACGTCGTCATGACCCCTCATACTTCCGGTTGGGGAGTCGAGCGGCAAGAGCGCCTCGTTGCGCACTTCGCTGAAAACATCCGCCGCTACGCTTTAGGCGAACCACTCCTCGCAGTGGTCGACAAAGTAGCGGGATACTAACCCGGATGGCCAGATACGCCGCTGTCGATATCGGCAGCAACTCCATGCGGCTCCTTGTCGCTGATGTCGATGCTCAAGGGCAACTGACTCGACTGGCCGAAGACCGCCAGGTCACCCGTCTCGGCGAAAGCGTCTTTACCCGTGGCATCCTCGACGAAAACGCCATCCGCCTCTCCGAAGAAGTCCTCACCCGCTTCCGAGGCATAGTAGCTTCTCACGGTGGTGCAACCATGCGCACCGTCGCCACCAGTGCCACCCGCGACGCAAGCAATCAGGCCGACTTCCTCCACCGCGCCACTGCGGCACTTGGCGCACCAATCGAGATCATCAGTGGCGTCGAAGAAGCCCGGCTGATCGGCCTTGGCGTCAACGCCACTTGGCCTCAAAACGACGACCCTGTTCTCATCATCGACGTGGGCGGTGGAAGCGCCGAATTCGTCCTCATGCAATCCGGGACAATGGTAGAAGGCTACTCGCGCCCCCTCGGTGCCGTCCGCCTCAAAGAAGTCTTCCTCGACAAAGACCCCCCGCGTGGCGACCAGATTTTGCGCCTCCAGGAATTCATTGACGAAAAGCTTGAACTAGTCGTCCGCCGTCTCGGCCGCCAGGCTTTCGTGCGAGGCATCGCCACCTCTGCCAGTGCCGCAGCCATCGTCTGCGCCGTAAGGGGAATCGCCCGTAACGAGCGCTATGCCGCCAACCAGCAAATGGCAACCCTCGAACAAGTGCGCAAGCTTTACCGCGAGCTAATCGAAATGCCCATCGACCGCCGCCGCACCATGACCGGCATCGGCCCCCGCCGCGCCGAAATCATCGTCGCCGGTGTCGCCGTCTTCCTGCGTGCCATGGAGCGATTCGACCTGCGAGCACTCTACTACTCAAACGCCGGAGTCCGCGAAGGCATCATCGCCGATTTAAACACCAGAGGCGACCAGTCCCGCCGCAGCGGCAAACTCCCCGACGAGCTCCGCCGCACTGTCGAAACCCTGGCCAAGCGCTACGGCATCTCCCTCGCCCACGCTAAAGTCACTGCCGCCTTCGCTGTAGAACTCTTCGACAGACTCCGCCCACTGCACCGCCTCGACCCCTTC
>CAZZGS010000334.1:0-5476 GCA_964653845.1 uncultured Bryobacter sp. | reverse complement strand
CCGGCAGCTTCGGCAGACGCCGCTGCGGTGCGGACAAAAAGTCCAGCGCCGATAATTGCGCCGATACCCAAGGCGATCAGACTCTTGGAGTCCAGCGTTCGCTTGAGACCTTGCTCTCCATCGGCTGCTTGCTTGAGCAGCCCCTCAACTGATTTCTTGCGAGTAAGACTCATGCGGGAACCTCGTTCTTTTTCCAGATGAAGTAGACCGGGATGCCTAACAGCACAATGATGAGTCCCGGCCACGTGTAGTTTGGTTTGTATAGCAGAAGCAGTATTTCGATCATTCCGGCGAAGACAATGTACAGGAAAGGCAGTACCGGATAACCAAGAGCTTTGTAGGGGCGTTCCATCTCCGGGCGCTTGCGGCGCAGCACGAAAATCCCCCAAATCGTCATAACGTAAAAGAGCAGAACCGCAAATATAACATAGTCAAGCAAGTCACCGTAGCGTCCGGTGAGTGTGAGTCCGCAGGCCCACAGGCACTGGACACCGATGCTGACGACGGGGGTTTGGGTCTTCTCGTCGAGCTGTCCGCAGACCTTGAAGAAGAGGCCGTCTTTGGCCATGGCGTAGTAGACACGGGAGCCGGCGAGGATGAGACCGTTTACACAGCCAAAGGTCGAGATCATGATTGCGGCGGCCATCCACTTTTCGGCGCTGGCACCGAGAAAGCTCTGGACGACGGCGGTACCGACGCGATCTTGCGGTGCAGTCTGGATGGCGGCGAGCGGGAGGACGCTGAGGTAGACGAAGTTGGCCAGAAGGTAGAGGATGCTGACGGCACCCACGCCGATGACAAGCGCTAGCGGCAGGTCGCGCTTGGCGTTCTTCATTTCTCCGGCAAGGAAGGTGATGTTGTTCCAGGAGTCGGAACTGAAGAGGCTGCCAACCATTGCGACTCCAGTGACAGAGATGACTGCCCAGGACCAATCGGCGTTGGCCCAGAAGTTACCGAAGTTCGCTTGTACTGCCGTCTCGTTGCGACCGAGTGCGAGGCCGAGGACGACCAGGCCGATCAGTGCGGCGACTTTGGCGATGGTGAAGACGTTCTGGACGATGGCTCCGGTGCGGACCCCTCGGGTGTTGACCCAACTGAGGAGGACAATGACGGCGATGCCGACTAGCTGTAGACCGCGACCCTGAATCGAAGGGAAGAAGACTCCAGCGAACTTGGCGAAGGCGACGGCTACTGCGGCGATGGTTCCGGTCTGGATGACGACGAAGAAGGTCCAGCCGAAGAGGAAGGCGGGCATGGGGCCGAAGGCCTCGCGGAGGTAGACGTATTGGCCGCCGGCTTGCGGCATGGCAGCGGCGAGTTCGCCATAGCTCAAGGCGGCAATGATGGTGAGGATGGCAGTTACGACCCAAGCGGCCATCAGCAGTGCCGGAGAGTTGACCTGGCGGGCGATGTCGGCCGAGACGATGAAGATCCCGGAGCCGATCATGCCGCCAGTGACGATCATGGTGGCGTCGAGGAGGCCGAGCCCTTGAATGAGTTTAGGTGGTGTTGCCATCTTGTAACGTTGTCGCGGAAAGACTTTAGTGTATATGGAGCTTGCCACAATGCGCTAATAACGGCGACTTTTTCTATACCGGATGAGAGTACTAGACCAGCGTTCTCGAGGGTGATGCCGCCGATGGCGACTAGCGGGTGGCGAGACTGGAAGGTCTCGATGCCGACGACAGGGTCCGGGTTGGCCTTGGACCGGGTGGCGAAGATGGGGCCGATGGCGAGATAGTCGACGGGGAGATCCTGGGCGGCAGCGAGGTGGGTCGCGTTGTGGGTGGAGAGGCCGAGGATAGCTTGGGGCCCTATGATGGCTCGGGCTGCGGTGGCTGGGAGGTCCGTTTGGCCGACATGGAGGCCTAGGCCGAAGAGGGCGGCGTAGTCTGCCCGGTCATTGAGAATGAGATCTCGTTTTCGCTTAGCGCAAGCTTCGAGGGTCTTTAGAAAGTCCCTGGTGAAGTCTGCTTTATGGCGGATCTGGATCCAGTTGGCACCGCCGTCGATGGCGGCTTCGAGTACCTCGGGGAGGCTATGGCCGTGGAGGTGCGCTGTATCGAGGATCGGGTAGAGCACTACTCTTGGATCGGGGCCTGATTGTCCGAGTCGGCCCAGGCCGAGATTTTCAAGCGACGGCAGACCCAACAGAGGCCTTCGGTCGACTGAGGAGCGACGTCACTGCCGCATACCGTACATTTCAAAATGGGCGGCTCCTCTTCGAGGACGGGCTTCTTCTTATTTAGTTTGTCTGCCAAGCTTCTACTTTAGCAGCACCGCTGCGGCGTGCAAACCATGCTTTGGCGTCCTCAACGAAAGCGTAGCCTATTGGGACGACCAGCAAGCTCAACAACAGACAGAGCATCTGGCCGCCGATGATGGTGATGGCGATGGCGGATCGCTGACCGGCTCCAGCACCGATACCGACAGCGGTGGGAATCAGGCCGGCCACGATGGAAAGCGTTGTCATGAGAATTGGCCGCAGGCGGACTGAATTTGCCTCAATGATGGCCTGCATGAGAGGTTGGCCCTGTTCTCGAAGCCGATTCATATAGTCAATCTGAAGGATGCCGTTTTTCTTAACGATGCCGAGGAGCAGCAGGATACCGAGGGCGCTGAAGAGGTTCATGGTGCGGCCCGTGGCGATCAAAGCGATGAGGGCGAAGGGAATCGAGAGCGGCAGTGTGGAGAGGATGATCAGGGGGTGGATGAGGCTCTCAAATTGGGCAGCCAGGACCATGTACATGAAGATCGAGGCGAGGCCGATGGCGAGCAGCATGTTGGCGGTGGTCTCTTCGAGCACCTTCACCTGACCGGAGAAGGCGACACGGTAACCGGGCGGGAGGCTGACGCGGCTGATGGCGTCTGCTGCGGCTGTGGCGGCAACACCGAGTGAGGAACCAAGAGCTACGTTACCGTAGATGCCGACGCTGAACTGACGGTTGAAGCGGTCGATACGGCTGGGGCCGAGGCCCTGTTCGAGCTGGGCGACCGAATCGAGACGAATGAGTCCCTTGGCACTGGGCACCAGGAGACGGCTCAAGACATTCTTGTCGTCACGCTGATGAGGCAAAAGGCGCATCATGACGGGATATTGCTCTGAGTCTTCTTTGAAGGTGGAGATTTGATCTTCGCCGGACATCAGGAGGCGAACCGAGTTGGCCACGTCGCTGACGCGAACGCCGAGGTCTGAGGCGAGACCGCGGTCGATGTTGACCTGTAGTTCGGGGTTGTTGAGATTGAGGTTGACCTTGATGTCGACGATCGAAGGCTCTTTGGCCAGTTCGGTGTTGATGCTCTTGGCGAAGCCGACGAGCTTGCTAATGTCGGGACCGAGCAACTGGAGGCGGATCGGGGCGAAGGCGTCGCGGCCTCCGAGGATATTCGGGAAGGTGACTCGGGGACGCGCGAAGGCAAATTCTTTAGCAACTTCTCTGACCTTCTGGCCCATTTCGGTAATCGAGGCGCGCTCACCCTGGGGCTTGAGGAAGACGTAGATTTGAGCCATGGTGACGCGTTGGAGGAAGCCTGCGGTGGCGGGTACAACGGCAGTGACGCCGTCGATTTTCTCCAGCTTCTTCGACATCGCGAGGGCTACTTTTTCAGTGCCCTCGAGAGAAGTACCTTCGGCGGTTTCGATGAAGATACCGAGCTCATTCTGGTCTTCTTGAGGCATCCAGTCTTTGCCAATCTTGTCGTAGAGAAAGTAGGTGGAGCCAAGGGTGACTAGCGAGATGGCGACGATGACGAGGCGGTGGTTGAGCGACCAGACGAGAGTCTTTTCGTAGAGTGATTCCATCCAGCCACGGTGATGGCCGTGGGAAGGCTTTTTGTCGGATTTGGGCTGCGTCTTGAGCATGCGCGCTGCGAGGGAAGGTGTAAGCGTGAAGGCCACTAGCATGGAAACCAAGATTGAGACGGCCATGGTCCAACCGAACTGGTTGAGATAACGTTTGGCGTAACCGTTGATGAAGGCGATGGGGATGAAGACGATGACAAGAGATAGGGTTGTTGCGATTACGGCGAGAGAAATTTCTTTAGTGGCGTAGAGGGTAGCCTCTTGGGGCTCCATGTCGGTTTCGTTGAGAACCCGGTAGATGTTCTCGATGACGATGATGGCGTCATCAATGACTATGCCTACGGCAAGGGTTAGCCCTAACAAGGTCATCGAGTTGAGTGTGAAGTCGAGTGCCTTGAGAACGGTGAAGGTAGTGATGATTGAGGTGGGGATGGCGATGGAGCTGATAAAGACAGTGCGCCAGTCGCGGATGAAGATCCAGATGATGAGGGAGGCGAGGAGGCTACCGAGAACGAGGTGCTCTTCGAGGGCGGCGACGGAGGCGCGGATGTAAGTCGCCTGTTCGGAAATGACGTCGAGCTTTACGCCCGGGGGGAGTTGGCGCTGCATGTCGGCGATTTTGACTTTGAGAGCGTCGACGACCTTGACAGTATTGACGCCGGTCTGGCGGCGGATCTCGATCAGCACTGCGGGAGTGTTCTTGTAATAGGCGAAGCTGCGACGCTCGGCGGTGCCGTCTTCAACCTGGCCGACATCCTGGATGCGGATCGGGGAACCGTTGACGTTCTTGACGATGATGCGGTCGAAGTCTTTGATCGATTCGACGCGACCGAGAGTACGAACGCCAAGTTCGGAACCACCTTTGACGATGCGGCCACCGGGGGCTTCAACGTTTTCGGTCATTACCGCGCTCTGGATCTGCTGGGCGCTGAGCGCGTAAGCATTCATTTTGTCGATGTCGAGGTAGACGTTGACCTGACGGCTGGTTCCACCTTGGACATCGACGATGCCAACGCCATCTACGGTTTCAAGACCACGCCGGACAGTCTTGTCGGCAATTTCAGTGAGGTCGCGGACGGGACGAGTGCCGGAGAGTGAGACGCGCATGATGGAGTCGGCGTCTAGATCGCTTTTAGTGACGGTTGGTGCGAGGGCATTGGGCGGCAGCTTGCGCTGGGCGGCGGAGACTTTCTCGCGGACGTCGTTGACGGCTTCGGCGATGTCGCGGTCGAGGACGAAGTTGATCTGAAGATTGGCCGAACCTTCGGTGACGCGGGCGACCATTTCGTCAATGCCGGCTACTGAGGCGATGGCTTCTTCCATCGGGAGGACCACTTGGGAGACCATTTCCTCTGGGCTTGCGCCGGGGAGGTTGATACGCACGTTGACCGTGGGGACGTCTGATTTGGGGAAGAGGTCGACCCCGAGGTCCATAAAGCTGAAGACACCCATCACGACGAGGAACATGATGAGCATCAAGGCAAAAACTGGACGCTGGACGCAAATTTCACTTAAACGCACGGGTTCGAACTCCTTAGAAGATTATGATGATTGTAGCGAGAGCAAAAGTTACTTTTCATGAAGATTGCATATTTGTTTCCTGGGCAGGGTTCCCAGTTTGCCGGAATGGGCAAGGACCTGGCCGACCATTTTTCTGTGGCAAAGGCCACTTTT
>CAZZGS010000333.1:0-5483 GCA_964653845.1 uncultured Bryobacter sp. | reverse complement strand
CCCCATTGCCGGTGCGATCAAAATCGACAAAATCCCCGCCCCAATCAGAGCACCAAAGATTGCTCTCGCTCCATCTGTGCCCCCCTGCACATTCGCCACTGCCACCATCGGTCCCACCGCAGCAAAGGTCACGCCCATCATCACCGGCATCTTGATTCCGAAATAACGCGTCATCCCCAGCGATTGAATCAGCGTCACGATCCCACAACAGAAGAGATCGGCCGATATCAGCAGCGCTACCTGCTCTGGCCCAAGCCCAAGGGCTCGTCCCACAATCAACGGCACCGCCACCGCTCCGCCATACATCACCAGGACATGTTGTAAACCAAGCGCACCCAACCGGGGCAGGCTCAACATCTCGTCAACAGGATCAACAGCGGAATTCATCCATCCATTCTCGTATGGCCGCCGCTACTTTCCGCTGATCAATTGACGAAGTGTTGGTTCCATTGCCGCTGCCCAGCGCTCATACCCTGCTGAGGTCGGATGCAGATAATCATTCATGATTTCCGGTGCGATGCTGCCGTCGGCTTCGAGAAACACTTTTCCGATATCCAGATACGTCACACTATTCTTGCCGCTGAGTCCTGCGATCAACCCATTCACTTCCATCACCTTCGCACGCGCTGCATCCGGCTTCGCCCCGCGCGGAAAGATCCCCAGCAACAAGATCTTCGCCCCAGGGAGCCTCGTATGCAACTCCTCACAAATTGCCTCGATCCCAGATGTAATCTCCTCGGCCGAGTTAATCCCCGCATTGTTAGTACCAATCATCACCACCGCCACCTACCAGACCCCCCACATCCAGCACGCCCCCATGGAACCCCGCGCCGCCGTAGCCGAATGGGTCGACGGCAAGCTCACCGTTTGGACCGGTGCCCAAAACCCCTTCGGCGTTCAACAACAACTCGAGCAAGCCTTCCGCATCCCTGCCGAAAAAGTCCGCGTCATCGAACCCGGCTCCGGTGGTGGCTTCGGCGGCAAGCACACCGGCGAAGTCGCCATAGAAGCCGCCCGCTTAGCAAAAGAAAGCGGCAAACCCGTCTCTCTCCGATGGACCCGCGCTGAAGAATTCATGTGGGCCTATTCCCGCCCCGCCGGCCTCTTCGAAATCACGGCCGGCCTCGACACAAACGGCAAAATCACCGCCTGGGACTTTACAACCTATAACGCCGGCACCGCCGGCCTCGAAACCCCATACCGCATCCCCAACACCAGAACCCGTTTCCACCTCTGCGACTCACCCCTAAGAGAAGGCTCCTACCGCGGCATCGCCGCCACCACAAACAATTTCGCCCGCGAATGTTTTATGGACGAACTGGCAACCTTAGCCAGTCAAGACCCCTCGACTTCCGTCTCAACCACTGCGACAACCCAAGACTCCGCGACGTCATCATCGCCGTCACAGACAGATTTAACTGGAAAGCCCGCCGCAAACAAGCTATCGGCCTAGCCGCCGGCTTCGAAAAAGGCTCCTACGTAGCCGCCTGTGTCGAAGTCATAACAGACCCCAAAACCGGTTTCACCATCAAAGAATTTCACATGGCCTACGAATGCGGAGTCATCCTCAACCCCACCAACCTCCGCGCTCAAGTCGAAGGCTCGATCTTCAAGGGCTAGGCGGAGCACTCATGGAAAAGCTCGACTTCGAAAACGGCCGACTCACCAACGGCACCTTCACGCAATACAAAATGCCCCGCTTCCGCGATGTCCCCCCAATCACGATCATCTTGCTTGATCCAAAAGACCTCCCGGCTGCAGGGGAGGGCGAAACCCCCATTGTTGTTATCGCTCCAGCGATTGCTTCAGCCGTGTCTGCGCTCATCGAATCGCACCAGTGTAAACTGCCCCTGAGGCAAACCTGAAAATAATAAAGGCGGACCAGGCATGAATGGCCCGCTCCGCCTTTATTGCCAGTAAGAAGTCGTCTTACTTCACATCCACACTCAGGAATTGGCGCGACTGGCGCAATCCATCCGGTGAAACGTAAAGTAATTCAAGTGTTTTACTTTGGTTTGCCTTCCACTGTGTCGACCAGACTCCGTCTCCACTGCTCACCAGTGGCAAGGTCGGCCCTTCGATTGAAAGCAAGGACAAAGAACCCTGTGTCAGCGCAACCCCGCAACCATTGGTTAGCAGTGCCTGAACACTTGCCGAAACCCCTGTTTTGAGACTCGCCGCGCGCGCCGGAGATAGCCAAGCAATCGTTGGGCTGGATTCGCAGTTCGGCTTCACAGACAGCCATAATGCATCCACCACCGAAGGCTCGCCATCACCAAAGCTAACAAACACACTTTGCATTTCTTCAAACTCTTGTGCAGACACTTCGAGCGTACGAGATTCGCCAGCAGCAAGTGTTCCAGATTCGACGTTCGCCGAGATTGCCGAATTAGAACTGCGTAATGCAAACGGCACCATCCGGCCCGTTGGATTCATCAGCTTCAGGCTTGCTTTCAATTTTGAGGCGCTGAACACAAAGGCAGATTTGTCCACCGACGGGTTCAGTGCAACCGGTGCGGAATTCACCACAACGCGCACGGTTCCCGCCTCGCGTCCATCTTCGAGATAGATCGTCACCAGCCCCGCGTTTTCGCCAGGCGCTAGCCCACTAGGATCAATCGTCAATCCCAGCTTTGCAATCGATGCCAGATCACCTGTCGAAGGAGTCACCTTCAACCAGGGGGCGTCAACCGTGGTTGCATATCGGCGTGCGCCGCTCTGCGACCGTACGATCACTTCCGCCTCCATCGATTCTTTCTGATCTGCGGCGGCGAGTAGACTGATCTCTCTTGCCGACAATATGATCGGAGCAATTCCACTTGTCGGCAACGTCAACTTCAGCGTTTGATCCAACAATTCATTACGGATGATCAAGTTCGTCTCCAAACCAAGGTTGGCCGTGTTCTCAGATCGTGAAATCAGCAATCCATAAGAACCTGCTGAACTGGCAACGCCAGCACTCCTGCTCAAGCGATAGCTCACTGCACCAGGCCCGTCCAACTCTACCCGAAATGGCACTTCCATCATCCGGGCACGCAACATCACGGTGTGTTGACCTTGAGAAGCCTCCACCAATTCCGCGCTGATCGTGGCATCTTCGGCACGGAAGACCAGCAGCTTTACAGCCATTTTCTGCGAGGGCAACCCTGGCGAATCAAAGCTGACTTCAACTTCGCTCTCGCCCGCTTCCACCTCAGCGGAAGCAGTCGCCCAAAAGTCCACTGCGCCAGGCGTCGCCGTATTGCCCAGCGTAGACTTCAGCCAAGGGGCCGAAGTCGACACCCTTACCGGTACTCCTGCGGGATTCGAATCGAGTTTCACCGTGAGCCGGGGGCTGGTTTGCCCTCGCTGAACGGCGAATCTTAATACCGAACTCGACAATGTAAATCCACTGGATACCAGAACCTTGTAGCTGCGCTCGCTCGACAAGCCATTGGCATCTGTTACCTTCAGATTGAAGCTGAAGCTTCCGGTTTGTGACGGACTTCCAATCAATTGATTGCCCTCAATCGAAATTCCCGTAGGCAAGCCGCCTGCTGAAATCTTGAAAGCATAGGGAGCGGTTCCGCTCTGCGCCGCAAGAGGAATTGACCATGCCTTCGATATTGGATACACCGGCTCAAGCGTCGTCGTGATCTGTACTGGCACCAGAACCGGCAGGCTGACATAATGCTGTACCCGCGCAACATTGGCATCAGTGGCTTCAATCGTGAATGCCACCGAACCAGCGCTGGTTGGCGTTCCAGTGATCACGCCTGTCGAGCGATTCAATGTAAGTCCGGCAGGAAGCGAGCTTCCCAATAGACTGACAAGGATAGGTGCCGTCCCGCCGCTTAACGTAGGCGTCCAGGTCATCGGTTTCCCGACAAAAAGCGTCTGAGCCGGTGGCAGTGCAAATTGCAGTGCTGGGTTTACCAAAAGTGTTATTTCCGTTGATGCCGTTTCACCATCGGAGGTCGTCGCAGTAAATCCGAAATTGTATGTGCCAACAGTTGTTGGCTTTCCAGAAAGAACGCCGTTCCCGAAACTCAAGCCTCCGGGAACCGCACTCATCCCCATGCTGATATTGGGAGCACTGGCATTTGTCGTAGCACCTACTCCAACTGAATAGGGTGCTCCAACCGTGGCCGCTGGCAAGTTGCCCGACGGGCCTAGTTGCATTTGCGGACGCACGTCTATTGTCTAGGAGCGAGTGTCAAAGCTACCAACCGCATCCGTCGCACGGATGCTCACCATAAACGAACCCGCAGCCCCCAATGAGCCACCAAAGGATCCGTCTCCGCCGAGCGAAACACCAGTTGGCATCGCGCCTCCAACCACCTGCACCGTCACCGGACTTGTGCCTCCACTAAAAGATACATTTCCTGAAACGTTTTTTGAGACCCATCCTCCCGGCAGCGAACTCGTCTGAATGGTTACCGGCGGATTCACTACCACCGCAAGCAATAGGTCTGCCGTTGCCCCAACACTATCCGTTGCCCGAATTGTAAAGTTGAAGCTGCCCGCGCTGCTGTAAGTGCCAGACAATACCCCGCCAGAGAGAGAAATGCCGGGTGGCAGTGAACCCGACTGCACATTGTAGCTAATCGCCCCGGTTCCGCCCGTAGCCGAAATGGTCCGGCTTAATGTCCCTGAAACGGAAGAAGTGGGCAATGGCGAAATCGTTAGGCTGATTGGCAGACTCGGTGGCCCCGCGATATTGAAATTGATTGTGAGCTGCGCACTTCCAGATTGTCCCGCCCCAGTTAGGGTCACTACAACCGTCCCACTGAACGCTTCAGTTGGCGTTCCAGAGATGATGATGCCCCACATGCCTCCCGTGAATGCACCGTTCGCTTGAAGCCCAATCCCTGCCGGCATTGCAGGCGATGGACTGAAAGTCCAAGCTGCGATACTTGGATGTAGGATTCCGCTAATCCATACACCCGTCCCCGTTCCAACCGGGACGCCCTGATTTCCATTTATCGTGATCGAGGTAGCTCCAGAGATTACCCCGTATGCTGGAGCGCATAGCAGCCCCGACAGCACAAGCGTTTTTATTAAAATCGAAGTTTTGCATAACGTCATACTAGGCGTTATCGGATATACAGCCGAATATATGAGTGTTATTTTTCGAAGCCGAATGCTGATCCAAAGAGGAGGAACTCATTCTAAAGCTCTTCTTTCTCGCCAATGCCCTTGCGGCACAAGTCCGTCCTTTAGAGGCCTCTTCACCCCCGGCCTTATCCGGTCTTACCCCGGAACCACCAGCCTCGCCTCAGCTTCGATCTACATCTACCCGCAAGCCGGTTCAAGCTTCCTGAAACAACTAGCGCATTCCCTACTGCGACAAGGCTTTCGCCACCAGGTCTACATCAGCGCGAGCCACGGCCCAGCCCCGCTAACCGTAGGCACGATGGTCCGCGAATTCTTCGAAGAGACCCAAGTCCCAATCCTCTACATCAACATGGACACGGTCATTCCCAAACTGAGCCTCGATACCC
>CAZZGS010000332.1:0-5487 GCA_964653845.1 uncultured Bryobacter sp. | reverse complement strand
GGCATTCCTGATCGATTTCACCCAGAAGCCCCGCATGTCAACCGGTCTGGAAGTACAGATCATGATGCCGGTAGTAAACGCACCTTTCCGCTTTTACTACGCCTTTAACCCCCTCCGGGTCGACGACTTTATCCAACCGCCGATCGCGGCTGACCGGTCGTACTTCCCGAACCAAGCCACCTTTATCAACTCAGTTGCCCAGTTTGGCCAGGGTAGCCAGTTAACGGAAAGACAAAGAATCTTCCGCTTTACGATCAGCCGCACATTCTAACCAACTGTTTTGATAAGATCCTGAAAGAGAAATCCAAGTAAATGAGCATTTTCGTTAAAAACATCCTGGCCAGCGCTGTTGCGCTTGGTCTTGCCGCTTCCGCTTTTGCGCAGAACAAAGTTGGAACCATCAACATCCAACAGGCTATCGTCTCCACCAAGGAAGGACAGAAGGCTGCCGCAGAACTTCAAACCCGTTTTGAACCACGCCGGAAAGAAGTGGAAAAGGCCAATGCCGGCGTCCAAGCACTTCAGGCGCAATACCAAAAGCTCGGCACCGTCGGCAGTGAAGAGGCAAAGCGCAAGCTCCAGACAGACATCGAAATGAAGACCAAGAGCCTGCAGCGCGAAAGCGAAGACGCGAATGCGGAATTCGAACAGGAACAACAAAAGGTATTGAACGAACTCGGTGGCCGCATCATGCAAGTCATCAACAAGTTTTCGGTCGACAACGGTTTCTCAATGATCCTCGACGTCAGCTCACCGCAGACGCCCGTGATCTGGGCATCGAACACGCTCGACATCACCAACGAAGTGATCAAGCTTTACGACGCCAATGCCCCTTCAACGATGGCAGCTCCAGCCGCTCCGAAGACCGGCGCGCCTGCAGCCCCAAAGACCGCCGCGCCTGCCGTCCCCAAGACAGCAGCTCCGCCCGTTAAGAAGTAAGCGGCTTTAGAAGCCGCTAGTCCGAATCCAATAGCTCTCGCGCCAGGTCATTCCTGGCGCGATTGTTTTGTAGCTGCCCGGAGTATTGAAAGCGTTCGTTGGAGCCGTCATTGGTTCAAAGCAAATGAACGATTGCCCAGCAGGAGCGTACACCACCCCAATCGGATAGTCCTTCCCGTAGACCACTTCAATGACCTGCGACTTGCCCTTTACCCGGAAGGTCGCATTTTCTTCCAACCCACCAAACACATCGTCGAGCACCACACCTTTCAACTTCAAACCCTTTGGATAAGGGTTCGGCTTCTTCTCACCCGTTGGGATCAACTTCGAAGACAAAACCAGCAAGTCCTTTGCCGGGATTGTCACCTCCCACTCATCCCTCGGTGCATCGCTCAACTGGAAATAAGGATGGTACCCGATTGCGAGCGGCATTGGCTCGGTAGCAAGATTCTCGATAGCCGTGATTACCTCAAGCGTTCCTGCAGTCAATTTATAGGTCAACTCGATTCGGTGAGGGAAAGGAAACTGCGCGAGCCAATCCGGCTGCCTCGAACAATCGAGCGTCATACGAACCAGCGCATGATCCTTCTGCGCTGACACTTCTTTCACCTGCCAAAGCTTCGTAAAGGTGACCAGACCATGGATCGGATTCTTGTTCCCGTCGAGGCGCAAATTCCCGAGCGACCCATTGAGCAAGTATTCCTTGCCGTTCACCTTGTAGCTCATACCTTCAATCCGGTTCGCCCATGGTGACAACAAGGGGTTTCCCAGCAAGCGAGGCTTCGCCACTAGTTCACCAATACCCACGCCGGGAGGCCCCCAGAACACCTTCTTTCCATTTACATGGAAGTCATAAGAGTTTGCCCCAAACCCAGGCGCAACCGCCACTTCGCTGTTACTTTCGACTTCTGTCAGCCGAACCACTGGCTGCCCGTCTTCACTGGTCTGTACCGCGCGATATTGTGCCATAAGCCTATATTAAGGCTTTCGGTCTGGTGTGTTAGGGTCCTTCGGGTCGAGCTTCGTATACTCCTGGCAGCACCAGCACTTGCCGGGTGAATAGGTACGGATATAGCAGATCTCGCACCAGTAGCTCACTCCCAACTTCTCGCCTTTCACAAACGTATAGAGCGGCTTGGTATGGATCCCGTCAATCAGGAACTTCCCTTCCCCAGCCATCTCCCCCTGCACTTCAAATTCCGTGCCAATCAGGCGCTCATCGTCCAGCACTTTCCCTACCGGCTCATCGCACTCAAGCGACACGAGCCGCCCACCTACATCTAGCTTTCGCCCTTCGGCCAGCTTGCCACGCAGAGACTTCTCACCCGCTACAGCAAGCAACAGGCCGGGTAGCAAAAATACTGCTCTTCGCTTCATACTTCTATTATGCTGCGGCGAAACCTCTTCCTGTTCTTAATTACCTGTCTCCAAACCCACGCCCTCGATGTCTCAGGCAAGATCCTGGATATCTCTACAGGCAAGCCCCTTTTCAAAGCAACCGTATTCTTTGGCCAGGAGTCAGGAGTACCCATCAGTGTCATCACCGACCGTGAAGGCGTCTTTAAGGCACAGGGCCTTCCGGAAGGCCCTTATATGATTGCAGTCGCAATCAAGGGTTATCTTCCTTACATACACGGATCCCCAATCCCTCAAACCCTTGGCCGTCCCTTTTTGCTCAACCCCCTTTCGTCGGAAACACCACTGCTCATGCGCATCATCCCAACAAGTGTCATCTCTGGTCGAATCCTTGACCAGGATGGCGACCCTATCGAGTGGCTGACGATTATCGCCCTCCGCCAGATTGAACGCAACGGACGCAAGGAATGGCTCCAGCAAGGAGCTGGACGCACTGACCCCGAAGGTAACTACAGCATCAATGGTTTACCTCCAGGAAACTATCGACTTCTCACCCAGGGAGGCCGGACACCGCTTCCAAATCAGGTTTTCCCGCCCACCTGGCACCCTGCCTCTGGCGCAATTCGCATCCAAACCGGTGATAAGTTACCCAACACGGACATCGATCTTCGGCTCGTCATTTCACACCGCGTTAGCGGCCGGCTGCTTCCGCCAGCCGGCGATCAGGCCAAAATGTACTCCCTGCGACTCCTGCCACGCGACGCTCCACTCACTCTGCTTGGCCTCGTGAATCCAAGCGTCATCATGCGTACCTCTACAGGTGAATTTGAAGCCCAGTCAGTGCCACCGGGTGATTATGTTTTACAAGCCGTGCGTGAGGACATATTCACCCATGAAGTCGCCTTGCGCATGAACCTTAGCGTGTATTCAGGCCAGTTGGATTTGCTGATTAGCCCGCGGCCATTGCTCGCCATCGCCGGCAAGATCGAGATGGCTAAAGGTAGCCCCATGGTCGAACTCGGCAAACTGCAAATTTCCTTGCTCGCCCTGGACACAGACCTCGCCAGCACGGTTCGCCCCATCCCGGTCGATCCGAGTGGAGCATTCACGATCGACAACCTCTCCAGCGCCCGCTACAGGCTCAGCGTAAGCGATTCTGCAGGTGTCCCGTTAATCGTCGAAACGGCTGAAATCGACTTGAGCCAAAGTCTGCCCAATCCTTTTATTTTGCGAGTGAGTGCGACGATGCCTGTGGTCAAGCTTCGAGCTGCCAATGCGGCGGCGGCCTTTGTTTCCGTTCTCAACGGGCCAATGACGGCCTTTATGCAAACAGCTTCGACGACCTTGAATTTGCAACCAGGCCGACACAGTTTGCTTACGTTCGAAAACATTGACGTTAGCCTGCTCAGTGATCCAGCTATGGTCAATAAACTCATGCCGCTGGCAAAGACCATCGAGGTCAAAGCCGGAGACAAGATCGAGATCCAAGTCCCGACCCTGTCCCAGGATCAGATCGAAAAGCTAAACCATCCGCTTTGAGTATTCGCGAGCGATGTAATCACAAGCACGCACGGTGATGGCCATCATAGTCAGGGTCGGATTCTGACAACCGGAACTCACCCAGGCCGCTCCATCGGTAACAAACACATTCTCAACATCGTGAGCCTGGTTGTACTTGTTCAGCACGCCCTTCTTTGAATCATTGCTCATGCGCGCGGTTCCAATCTCGTGAATACAGAAACCCGGGACGCTGTATTGCCCGGTCTTCTGGATATTCTTCGCACCAGACGCCTCCAGCATCTCGGCGGCCTGATTGCGGCCATCTTCCCAGAGCTTTTTCTCGTTGTCGCTCCAGTCGGCGCTCACTTTTAGCGTCGGGATACCCCAGGCGTCGCGCTTGGTTCTGTCCAGTTCGACATGGTTCTCTGCTCGCGCGAGGCACTCGCCCCAAAGCCCAAGTGACATCCCAAACTGTCCGTTGCGTACAGCATCCTTATAGTCTTTGCCAAAGCCCGGTGAGTTGAAGCTAAAACCCGGCGTGGACCCACCCTGGTAGCCATAGCCACGGATGAAGCCGTTGGTCATCTTCTCTTTGATGTTGCGGAAGCGGGGCACGTAGATGCCGTTGGGGCGCCTTGGCGAACCAGCCCAGGGCTTGGCCTCAAACATCGGCATCAGACCCGAAGCTCCACCCTGATAAATGTGATCCATCAAATACTTGCCGAGCGCTCCTGAAGAGTTGCAGATCTGGGAATTCATCAGCAGGCGCGTCGACTCAAGCGTCGAGGCGCACAACACAATCACCTTTGCTCGCACGCGCTTCAATTCGCGAGTCTTGGTATCGATGTATTCAACCCCGTCGGCCTTGCCGCCATCCTGCATCGTCACTCGCGCTGCGGCCGCATTCGTGAGAAGCGTCATTCGGCCAGTTCTCATCGCGTCAGCGACAGTCGTAAAGGGCGAAGAAAAATAGCTGGTCGTGGTACAACCGCGCTCGCAAGGCCCGCAGTAGTGGCAAGGCTGTCGCCCATTGAGCGGCTTCGTCAGAATCGCCACGCGACCCATCGTCACCACGCGACCCATCTTCGCTTTCACCTGTTGGCGCAAGTGCGCTTCTGTGCAAGTGAAATCCATCGCTGGTTGAAAGATCGAATCGGGCAAATGATCGAGGCCCTCGCTCATGCCAGAGATCCCTACGTACTTCTCAACTTCGTCGTAATAGGGCACAAGATCGGAATACTGAATCGGCCAGTCCTCGCCGTAGCCATCCTTCGACGCGGCCTTGAAATCGATATCACCCATGCGGTAGCTTTGACGCCCCCAGCTCAGGCTGCGGCCACCAAGCACACGCATACGGATCCACTTATAAGGCTTGTCCTGGGTGTAAGGGTTCTCATTGTCGTTCACAAACCATTTGGCATTGTGTTCAGTGCACGCGTAGCAAGTACCCTGGATCGGACGGTCTTTAAACACTTTGGGCGACATGCCGAGGTACGGCAACTGCCAGGGCTGCGTGTGTTCCGTGTAGTCCTTCTTGGTTACGTTGCCGCCCGCCTCGAGCATGACAACCCGCATCCCGCTCTCAGTTAACTTCTTGGCAGCCCAACCACCGGTTGCGCCACTCCCCACTACAATCGCGTCGTAGCGATCTGCCTGCATTGCTTGATAGGCCATGTACACAATATATAAGAG
>CAZZGS010000331.1:0-5498 GCA_964653845.1 uncultured Bryobacter sp. | reverse complement strand
AGCAGAGCCGAGAGCTTACGATAAACCTTCTCGACTGCCGCCTGAACTGCCTTTTCGTCCGGTAGCCGGCCCATGTCTTCGGCCTCGAAAGTTTCACTCGCCGCCAGGTTCATTCCATCGGCTGCTTTGCCGCGAGCGCTAATCAGAATGCGGGCGAACTGGCGACCATGCTGAAGCTTGGTTCCTTCTGTGCTGACCAGAGTCTTGACTTCGCGCTGACCAACGACAACCACGCTGCTTGCCAGCACTTCGGGCTTATCGGCGAAGTATTGGCTCCATTTGCGTACGCGATCTTCCCAGAGCTTCTTTTCAAACTTCAAAGGAGGAACAACCTCATACTTGACAACTGCAGCTGAGGGTGAAAAATCGCCAGACTTGTCGTCGCTTTCAAGCTTGACCTGCTGGTTGGTCTTGATATTGATCAGACGTTGCGCACCTCCGCGGTATACGCGATCTGTCTCAAGCCAGAGGCGTCGGCGGAGAGCGTTCGGTTCGTCTTCGAGGGGCATTGCGATAGCACCAGAAAACTGGGGCCGATCTCCGCGAATCTGACGGTAGTTATCGAGCTTTGCGTCGCCCAGCCGGATTGAGACATCCACTGCGCGGCTCTTGCCTGTCGATGTGCCCTGGAGAGTACCAAGAGTCGCTGTTACAGACATCGCCTCCTGTTCCACCATCTGGTAGGACATGAAGTAGGGAGCAGGTTCGGATTTCTTCAAGGCAGCGAAGTTCCGGTTTAACTCTTCATCCAGAATCTGGATCACTTTGGGCTGGGCCTGCAAGGCAAGCGAGAAGACAGGAAGGACTAGCAAAAAGCGGAAAAATACGAGCGAATTGTGCACAAACACACACTGAGCATAGCACGCGTACTCAATGTGTCCGCCTGTCTGAACCCAGCACAAATAGGATATGTTGGGGGTAATGAAACGCGTATTGATGCCAGTAGATTTTTCGCCCCGCGACGCTGCGGCAGCGCATTATGTGAAGCAACTGTATCAAAAGTCGCACTTTGAGACGATTCTGCTGCACGTGGTGCCACCTCCGGATTACGAGGCGGCTGTACTTGAAGCAGGTGGCCCTGTTCTTCAGGAACTGATGGACACCAGAAGAAATCTCGGGCTGGAACGGCTCAAGGCCACTTGCACCCGCGAATTGGAAGGGATGCCTGTCGAACGCGTCCTGCTTGAAGGATTCCCCAGTGAGCGGATCGTGCAGTACGCTGGCGAGCGGGAAGTGGATCTAATCGTTCTGCCCACTCATGGCTACGGTCCGTTCCGTCGCTTCCTTTTGGGAAGCGTGACATCCAAGGTTCTTCATGACGCGGAGTGCGCGGTACTGACCGGGGCGCACATGGAAGACCCGAAGCTGGAAGAGATTCACTTTTCAAAGATTGCGGCAGCGGTGGATTTGAGCGAGAGTTCCATAAAAGTAATTGCTGAGGCTAAGGCACTGGCTGAACGCATGGGGGCCAAGCTGATCGTGATGCACGCAATGACAGGGCTGAGCGGCCATGTTGGCTTCAACTTTGAAAAGGCGCACGAGTTGCACTTTGAATCGGCAGTGAAGGAGCGACTGACGGAACTTACCCAGGGAATGGAAGTCGAGATGCTGATTGAGACTGGCGATCCGGGTAAGGCGATTGCCTCGATGGTAAAGACATCAAAGACCGATCTGGTGGTAATTGCACGAAGCACCTCGCATGGGCTGGCCGCATTGCGCTCCTATACTTACGCAATCATTCGCGAAAGCGGAGTGCCTGTATTGAGTGTTTAGTGGGCTGAAACCAGGAGAACGCCGGCAAGCACCAGCGCTGTGCCGCAGAGTTGCATAAAGCTCACGCCTTCGTTCAGGAAAAGGTTTCCAAGCCAAATCGTAAAGACTGGGCCAACCGATGCGACGATGGACGTCCGGTTGGCCCCTATTCTTTTGATTGCCTCAGAGGTGAAGAAGATCGGGAGGATGGTTGAGAAGATGGCTAGGGCCCCGGCGATCCAGTAGATCCCCGCAGGTTGCTTGAGATCACTCACCGGATGGGTCAGGAGGAAATGCGCCGTGATGAAGCCGGAGGCGACGCTGACGACAATTCCTGTCAGGCGGATGCTGCCGATTCTATGGATCACGCTCCCCGAACCGACCAGATAGATGGCATAGGTAACTGAAGACACAAATACGAGTAAGGTGCCTTTCCAGACCACACCTGGCTGGGCGCTGAGTGAGAGGTCATTGTAGAAAACCAATGCGATTCCAAGCCAGGACAAGGCGAGTGCTCCATATTCGTAGGGCCGGATGGCGCGCTTGAACCAGACCGCGTTGAGCAGAAGTACGATGCCCGGGTAGGTGAAAAGAATCAGACGTTCCAGTGCGGCAGTGATGTACTGCAAGCCCCAGAAGTCGAAAAAGCTGGCGATATAGTAGCCGTTGAAGCCGAGCCAAACCAGAACCAGTTTGTCGCGTAATGAAAGAGGGTCGTTTTCACGATTGCCCTGCCAGGCCATGAGCAAAAAGACGGGAACCGAGAAAAGAACCCGTAGAGCAAGGATGGTAGTTGAGTCTATCGGCGCGAGCTGATAGGCAATTTTGATAAGAATGGATTTGACTGCGAAGCCGAGAGCGCCGAGGGCGGCGAAGGCGGAGCCGAGCCAAATACCCCGGGGCGTTGCCATAATCTATATATGAGTTTGCCACTACCGCAGATGCCCCTCACCGTTGAGGGTGCCGCTTTGCTTCATCAGATGTTCAGAATTACCTGGGGATCGTGGAGGAGCCTTGATGCCGCGACCAGAACGGAGTTGATCGATGAGCTGTGCGGAACGCTCGAACGGATGGGTGCCGGAACGGGCCTTTTCAGCATGTACGGGCACAAGGGTGACTTTATGCTGGTGCACTTCAGGAAAGGCTTTGAAGAACTCAATGCAACCGAGTGGGAGATTCGGAAGCTGAAGATCTGGGAATACTGCGAGCCAACAACATCTTATGTAAGCGTTGTGGAACTCGGCCTTTATGAAAGCACAGGCAAGGTATATGGTGGCTTGGCCGCTGAGGGAGTAACTCCCTACACCGAACCCTGGAAGAAATTTATCCACGAGACGCTCGAGAGGCAGAAGACAGCAATGGCACCTCGGCTCTACCCGGAAATTCCGCCTCACAAGTATTGCTGCTTCTACCCGATGGACCGGCTAAGAGGCGAATCGAAGAACTGGTATATGTTGCCTCTGGAAGAGCGTGCTGCACTGATGCACGAACACGGGCTGGTGGGGCGACGCTATGCAGGCGAAGTGAAGCAGATCATCTCAGGCTCGATAGGATTTGACGATTGGGAATGGGGTGTGGACTTGTTCTCCGACGATGCGCTTGTGTTCAAGAAGCTGATTTATGAGATGCGCTTTGATCCGGTAAGTGCGATGTATGCGCAGTTTGGGCCTTTTTATCTCGGACTTCGTTGCAACCTGGAGCGGGCGAAAGAACTCTTACAAGTATGAGGCGACGTGCATTTATTGCCGGTGGCGCGGCCTGGGCGGTAAATGCTCAGGACTGGCGACACTCTGAGGCGTTTCAGCGGCTTTATAACCTTGACTTCGAGCTGGCGATTCTCATGCTTGAGAAGCATTGCGCCAATGAGCCAGCCGAGCCGGACCACTACAACAATCTCGCCTACGCGATCCTCTACCGCACATTATTCAAT
The DNA here is from genome assembly GCA_964653845.1 of uncultured Bryobacter sp. GTDB lineage: Bacteria > Acidobacteriota > Terriglobia > Bryobacterales > Bryobacteraceae > Bryobacter. The sequence continues at coordinate 1,816 of CAZZGS010000331.1, read as the reverse complement.
GCCGATGCGCTGGATGGTGGAGTGGCGCTGAGCGTATCGGAGTTTCTTCACAAGGCCAAAGCACCAATGGCAAACCTTGATCGTCAAAGGTTTGAAGCGGCGTTATCAAAAGCCGAAGACGCGGCGAGAAAGCGTGGCGAGCGAGCAGATGCGATTTACGCTCTTGGGGTAAGTCAGACACACCGGGCCAATCTTGCTCTTCTGGTGGATAAAGAATGGCGTGCAGCCCTTAAAACTGGAGGCGAGGCCAGGAAGCTTCATGCCAAGGCACTTGAATTCGACAAGGGTTTTGTAGATGCAATGCTGGTGCCAAGCTTTCATGAGTACATTGTTGGAAGTCTACCGATTTATTTGAAGGCCCTTGGATTCCTGGTTGGGTTTTCAGGCGATAAGGCGAAAGGTCTCAAGGGACTGCGCACGGTTGCTCAATATGGAATGCGGGCCAAGCTCGAAGCGCAAATATTACTTGCACTGGTCGAAAATCGCGAAGAAAGACCCGCAGCGGCGATTGAGATCATGCGTGGCCTGGAGCGCGAGTTCCCGACGAATCATCTCTACCGCAAGGAATTGGCTACGCTGCTGATTGGGACCAAACGGAAAGACGAGGCCAAACGAGAGTTCGCCGAATTGGCCGACAGTCGATACCGTTTCCTAAAGCCAGCCCGGCTTGAAGCCTACAAGCTAGAATTTGAGGCAAAGTTGAGGGCGTGAGGCGCTGGCTATTTCTCACAATTGCCCTCATCGGATGCTCGAGCGGGCCTGGATCGACTCCGATGGAGCAAGACGGATTGGAATTAGTCGAGCAGCCGGTGAACGCTCCAGTGCTGTTTACGATGGATGCGATCGGGGCTCCACCCGAACTACTTTTACCCATCTTTGGCGAGTACAAGAAGACGCCACTTTTTTTACATGTCGTGTGGCGGACAAAGCAGGCACCCAAGACTTCAGACCTGAGCCAGTTTAGTGGCAAGAAGGTGAAGCAGTATTGGGACCCAATCGGCAAAACGCCCTCACTGGGAGGGCGCTTGCGTGTGAACGGCAGGTTAATTGAAATGGACCGGCTCGGGCTGCGAATGGCCTTGGCTCGCGCCGCAGCCTTCCCGCAGTAGGCTAGAAGTTCAGCTTGAGGGCAATCTGAAGACGCCGGGGCTGATTGATCTGATTGCGCCAGACACCGAAGTTGGGGTCCTGCAATGTTTGTGCGCCACCTACGCCGCCCCAGAGAGTGCGGTTGAAGGCGTTGAAGGCTTCGCCACGAAGGTTGAAGCGAATCTTCTCGGTGAGGTTGAAGTCCTTGGCGATCGAGAAATTCTCACTCAGATTCGGCAGGAAGCGGAAGTTGGGGTTAAAGCGGGTCATGTTACCCAGACGGTCGGTCGGCTGATCCGGGAAAGCCGAACGATTGATGTAGGGTTCCTTGAAAGGATCAAAGCGTTCGCCTGCTGGCTTGCTGCGCCAGCCTTCGTAGGTGGATACGGTTGCACGATTGGCGCCGGCGAAGATCGGGAAGCCGACCGTCGTACCGATACCAACGGGAGTACCCGAGCTATAGGTCTGAACACCGCCAAGGCGCCATCCGCCGATAACCGCATTGCTGAGGCCCCCGCCGGTCATGTATTTGCGCCCTTTGCCGAAGGGGAGTTCATAGACGTAGCTAAACTTCAGGTTATGGGTCTGGTCCAGTTGACCTATCGAATATTCCAGCTTGCGGTTGTATTGATCCATGGATGCACCACCGACCCAAGCTGAATCCGCATCGGTCAGAATCTTCGAGAAGACGTAGCTGGTAAGGAAGGTGAGTCCACTGGAGTAGCGC
>CAZZGS010000330.1:0-5524 GCA_964653845.1 uncultured Bryobacter sp. | reverse complement strand
AGCATCTGAGCTTCAGAGATGGCAGATGGATCTGGGAAGCCCGGGATCAACTTTTCTGGTTCTGCAATCAGTGGCTGGCCGCTGTCGTCGCGGAGGAAGAGGCTCATTTCGATCGAGGCATTCTCAAGGCTGCGACGTCCTTCGACTACATTGTTCCTGCGCTGCAGGACGATGCGTTCATTGTCCAGCTTTTCAAACTGCGGCAAGGCCCCGATGCGCACAGCTTCGGCGAGGATGAGGTCGCGACCAAGAGCGACATCGAGAAGAGTGTTGGCGATTAGCAAGCGCCGGCCGGCGGCAACCCAATCCCAGTAACGGCGAGTCGCAGTTTGCAGGATCGTAAGGCGCTGCTGATCGATCGATAGATCGGCCAGGCGAAGGCCGATGCGGGCCTTGCCAAGATCGGCGCGGCGGCCATCGATTTCACGATCGCGAGCCAAGGGGACGCGAATGCCGGCACGATATTGCCCAGCCTCATTGGTGACTGCCTTCCCATCGTAGTCGGGGTATCGACCGCGGCTTATACCGTAGCCGCTGTAGAGGGTGGAGCCCCAGACTTGCGTTGGCTGCTCAAGCGAGATTTCGAAGCGCTCGTTCTGATAGAAGCCGAAGTTTTGTGTTTCGAGCCGGCTGCGAAGCGAGAGGTCAAAGCGGCCTTCCTGATTGAGGAGGTCGGCTTGCGCGAGGGGTCTTTCTAACAGGGCCGCCCGCAATGGAGGGAAGTTCTTGTTTACCGAGGCGAGGAGCTGTTCAAGCGTGAGCATTGCCTCTACGATCTGCGCCTTGCTGGTGGAGAGCCGGTTTGAGAGAGGCTTGGGTGCCGGAAGGCGAAACTGCTGCTGCGCCTCAAGGGTGAGCGTTGAGATCAGTAGTGCGGCACAAAGCGGCTTCACTTTTTCTTGCCGCCTTCCATACCGCCGGTTTCCATCTGCGGATTGACGGTGGGCGGGAAGCCGTTGAATTGCCGCCAGAGCTCATAACCGAGACTGACTTTGTTCAAGAGCACCCAGCCGTTGGTGCGTACACCCTGCCGAAGGTAGCGTGTGGAGGGCCAAATTTCGCTGGCCGGGTCGGGTTCAACCAGAATGCGGAATTTGCCTTTGCCATTGTCGGTGGAATCGACCAGCAGCACTTTGCCGCCAAAGGTTCCGACAGCGACCGAAGGCCAACCGGCGAACTGGATGGCCGGCCAGCCTTCAAACTGCAGCCGCGCCGAGTCGCCAGCGTGGATGAGCGGGACGTCGTTGCCATCCATGTAGAGCTCTACTACAAGGTTGGTGGTTTCAGGCACAAAGGAGGCAATTGAGTCTCCTGCCTTTAGCAACTCTCCACCCGGTTGCGATAGCAGGCGAAGAACTGTGCCGTTGCGTGGAGCCCTTACCGTTTGAGTCTGCTGCCTCGATACGCGCACTTCGACACGCTGCATTTCAGCCGCCGAGTTGGCCACATCGGATTTGCCTGCGGCAAGAGTGGCATTGGCTGTGGCGATGGAATTCTGAAAGTCGGTTTCGATTTTCTGATAATCGGCATCACGGGCGAGCTTTTCATTGATCGATGCTTGCAGACTGGCTTTGGAGCGATCCACATCGGCTTCGGAGCTGGCATTGGCCTGAACCTGTTGTTCGTATTGGCGTTGCGAGAAGAGGCCGCTCGCAAGGCCGATCTTTACGCGATCCAGATTTAGCTTGTTGGCCGTAAAGACGGCTTCTGCAGAGATGAGAGAGTTTTGCGCGGCCTTGATGTTGTCTTCGGCTACCTTGATGCGACTGCGGGCGCTTTCGAGCGCGTTGCGGCGGGAGAGTTCGTTCTGATGCACGGCTACTTCTTGCGCGTTGACACGGCTCTTGGCCTGATCTACACGCATGCTGATGAGGTTGCGCTCTTCCTTAAGGCGTTCGAGGATTAGCGGATCGTTATCCGCTACTTCGGCAATCAGATCGCCAGCCTTTACCTTCGTGCCTTCAACGACGTAGTACTTGGTAACACGACCTTCTACGGCTGTGTCGATCGTCTGCAGACGTTCAAACGGGGTGGTGCCGACTACCGTACCGACGCCTGATACGTTTTGCACCCAGGGGGCAAAGATCAGGGCGGGCACACCAATGATGAAAACTCCCATGAGGCTCCAGGCCAGCCGGCGCGGGCCCCCCGAGGTACCAACCTTGGACAGCACCGGAAGTTGAAAATCGATATCGGGTTTCATTGCTTGTTGTTCCTCTGGCCGCCTTCAAGTTCATAAGTATCAAGGCAATGCTTTAAGACGGATTCAGACCGGCTGACGACGATCAGAGTCCAGGGGTTGTCTTGGGAGATCAGCCGTTGCATGAGAATGTCCTGGCCGGGACCGTCTTCCATGCGGTCGAGTATCTCGTCAAGAATTAGGACACTCGGGTTCAATGCCAATGCCCGGGCGAGCATCAGGCGGTAGGATTGCCCTGGGGTCAGGGGCTGACCACCTGTGGTGAGCATCGTTTGTAAACCATCGGGAAGGCTCTCGACAGTATCGAGCAGATTTACCGTGGCGAGAATCTTTCGCAGGTCTAACGAGCTTAGATTTTCCAGCCCAAGGCGGATGTTGTCTTCGATTGTGCCATGGAAGATCTCAATGCCGCGGACGAGAGCAATTTGTCCGCGCAGGTCGTAGAGTTTGAGGTTGCGATAATCGCTTTGCTCGAACAGGAGCGTGCCGCTGTCTGGCTCGCGGAAACCATAGATTAGATCGATGAGGGAACTCTTGCCGGAACCAGTGGAGCCGGTGATACCGAAGCGCGCGCCAGCCGGGATTGCCAGATTGAGGTTTTCGATTATAGGCTTTCCGGCCAGATGGCCGAAAGTCACCTGACGGAGCTCGATGGCTGCGCCCTTGCCTGCTGAAACGGCTTCATCACCACTGGGTTCAGTGGGGAGGTCTGTAAGGTAGCCCAGTTTGTCTACTGCAGCAAGAAGATCGTAATATGTCTCAAGCTGTTTGCCGAATTTCGAAAAGCTTTGCAGAGACGCTGCGACCACAAGTTCTGCGGCAACCAGTTGGCCGAGTGTCAACTGACGTTCCATCACCAGCCAGCCACCGGCACCGAGCACTGCCGCAGTGCCAAAGGCTTGCATCGCCTGAGAGCCCACGATCTGACGCAGAAGGATACGCCAGTGCGCCCTGCGGTATTTCAAGTAATCGCCTACCATTTCATCGCTGCGCATAAGGGCGAAGCTGGCACCGGGCCGGGATTTAAAAGTGGCGGGGTGGCGGGCGAGTTCCTGCAGCCAGGCGGCAAGCGCGTACTTGGCCTTGCTCTCCTGGATCGCTGTCTTAACCGCCCCAACACCGAGAGGGAAGAGGACCACAACGACACTGAAGGACAGCAATACCGAAAACATGAGCAAGACCGGGTGATAGACGGCAAGCAAGATCATGCCGATCAGTGTTGTCATCAGCACTTCGAGTCCTTCCACCAAGAGGCTGGCACCTCCTTTTTGGAGAGTTACGACCTCAAAGAAACGGTTGACCAGTTCAGGGCCATGGTCGTCGTCATAGGCCTGGATTCGGACTCGTAGAATCCGCTCAATCGAATCGGTAGAGACTCGAACGAAGATGCGGCGTTGCATAATTTCAACGACATGGCTGCGAAGGACCTTCAAGACGGCTGCAAATCCCAACCCAAGAAAGACCAGAACTGCGAGCACGAGCAAAGGTTGGAAGAGCGTGCCGAACGCAATGGTGTTTACCAATGACTGTGTTGCGATTGGAACCACAAGCGAGAGCAGGCCGATTGCAACTGAATAGATAACAACAACCCAGATGTCGGTTCGTTCGGTCTCCATCCAGCCGAAAAGCCTGGAGGTTGGAGTTGGATGTGGGTGCCCTGCGGAGGCTGTAGGTGATTGGGCCATATTAAAGTTTATTTTTCTCAGAATTGAAGAATGGCCTATTAAAAGACCATACATGCATACATTTTAACATGTACTTGGATGAACCTTAAGAATAGGTGTATATACTATCGGGTAGGAAAGGGTTTTTATAGCTATGCCATGGCGTGCTTTTTTAACCAAAGAGATGTCCGAATTCATTGGGGTACTGGCGCATCCCCACCGGGTGCGGATCGTGCAGGAATTACGAAATGGGGAAATGGATGTCAATAGCTTACAGGCCATTCTCGAAATCAGTCATTCTCGTGTTTCTCAACATTTGTCAGTGCTTAGAGCCCATCGAATTGTAGTTGAACGACGCGACGGTCGCCATGTGTTTTATCGCCTTGTGAATTCAAAGCTGGCCCAATGGCTCGCCGACGGCCTCGAGTTCCTGCAGACGGAATCGGCTCATCAAATGGAAGTAAAGGAAGCTTTGCAGAGGTCGCGTTCCATTTGGTCAGAGCCTGTACCTGCTAAAGAATTGGTCGATGCTGACAAAGTCAAATCGAAAGGTAGCGACGCTCCTCACTAATTTTTTTCTTTTTCGAGCATGCCGTAGGCCTCCCGCTTGTTTAAGCCCGCGTGTTTTGCGGCATGCTTGATTGCGTCCATTCTGGATTGGCCTGCAGCGGTCAGCCGGTCCACTCCTTCTTTTAAATTCTTAGGGTTAGCCAAAATGGCTTTGTTTTGTAAAACCTCAGCGCGGTGGATTACCAGGGTGAATTCTCCTTTCACCGATGGCCGCCGCTTTAAGCTTTCGTGAATTTCCGAAGCGGAGCCACGGAGGATTTCTTCGTGTATTTTGGTGAGTTCCCGGCAGGCGGCCATGCGACGTGTCGGCCAGAGTTTGGCGATTTCTTCCAGTGATTCGAGAATCCGGTGCGGAGATTCAAAACAAACAAGAGTGGCTTCGAGGTCTGCCCATTTTTCAAGCAGTTTTTGCCTGGCCACCGCCTTATGCGGCAAGAACCCAATGAAAGCAAATTGATCTGTAGGCAGGCCTGCAACCGAAAGTGCACTCAAAACTGCGCTGGCACCGGGAATTGGGCTAACGGCTATTCCTGCTGCAATTGCGGCTTCAACAAGCCGGTAGCCAGGGTCTGAGATCAGCGGAGTGCCGGCGTCGGATATAAGCGCAACATCTTCGCCTTGCAATAACCTCGTGACCAGTTCGTGGCAGCGCTGGCTTTCGTTATGTTCATGCAGGCTAAGAAGAGGCCGATGGGCACCGGCAGCCGCCATGAGCTTGGAAGACTGGCGCGTATCTTCGCAGGCGACCACGCTCGCGGTTTGCAGAATGCGCTGGGCGCGGACGGAAAGATCCTCGAGATTGCCAATAGGCGTGCCGACAACATAAAGAACTCCAGCCACCTGACGATAATAACGAACAAGAGGCAGAATTGCGCACTTTTGGATTTGTACAAAGTTGTGAGAGTATTGCTTGAGTAGTATGCCAACGACGCTTAGCATGGAATATTAAGGTAGATGGAAAATCTCGTCCAATCCCCTTCCCACTACGTTTGGGAAGTAGCTGGCAAATCGGTATCGATCCACGTCGATTTCAATGTCGTGGACCGGCTTGCCATGGATGTGATGCGAGGGTTTGGGGCAGTTCCGAAGC
>CAZZGS010000329.1:0-5530 GCA_964653845.1 uncultured Bryobacter sp. | reverse complement strand
ACCGCACGTCTTCAATAATTTCTGGAATCGTAAACCGGGGTTGCGAACTCGGCACCACGGCAAACACCGTATACCCACGATCCAATACTTTGGCAAAGTACTTGGGCACAATCGAAGCATGATTCGACTTCCAGCTCCCACTCACCACAAACACCATGCCATAGCCATTCGGCTTTGCCGGCTCAATCACATCCATCGTCAGAGCGGTCCCGAACTTGCGTCCGTAGATGACATCTTCGGTCCGCTTAAAGTCGTCTGCGGCCGCAAGTAAAGAGGCAATTCCCAACATCAATCCCAAGAGCTTCATATTGGCTTATTATGACAACAACCCATGAACTCACTTTTGCTCGCAGCCACGTTGCTTGCCCAGACCTACCAACCTACCTGGGAATCTGTCGACAAGCGCCCGAATCCACCATGGTTCTCCGACGCCAAGTTTGGCATCTTCATCCACTGGGGCGTCTATTCAGTGCCCTCCTATGCGCCTGTGATCCCCGGCAAGCTCGCCTACGCCGAATGGTATTGGAATGCCATGACCAAGGGCAAGGAAGGCTCGACCAAGCCAATCGAGGCTGGCACTTGGGCCTACCACCAAAAGCAATACGGCCCTGACTTCAACTACCAGGATCTCGCCCCGCAATTCCGCGCCGAGCTTTTTGATCCCGACCACTGGGCCGATGTCTTCGCCCGTTCCGGCGCAAAGTACGTCGCCCTCACCTCCAAACATCACGAAGGTTTTGCCCTCTGGCCCAGTAAGGAAGCTAGCGTCACCTGGGGTCGTCCCTGGAACGCCGTTGAGATCGGCCCCAAGCGCGACATCCTCGGCGACCTCACAACCTCGGTTCGCAACAAGGGTCTTCGCATGGGTTACTACTTTTCTCTCTACGAGTGGTTCAATCCGCTTTGGCTCTCAGACAAGCCACGCTACATTCGCGATCACATGACGCCCCAGTTCAAAGACCTTGTCACCCGCTACGAGCCTGACATCATCTTCAGTGATGGCGAATGGGATCTCCCCTCTTCAGAATGGCGCAGCGCCGAGATGCTCGCCTGGCTCTTCAACGACTCACCCGTAAAGAACACCGTCGTAGTCAATGACCGGTGGGGCAAAGAAACACGCCACGTTCATGGCGGTTACTACACAACCGAATACACCGCCGGCATGAGCAACTCCAACCACGATTGGGAAGAGAGCCGCGGCATGGGCTTCTCCTATGGCTACAACCGCGCCGAGCGTGCAGGCGACTACCACTCCACCCGCGATCTCATCATCATGCTCGCCGACATCGTCAGCCGGGGCGGCAACCTCCTTCTCGACATTGGCCCCGACGGCGACGGTACCATTCCGGTAGTGATGGAGCAGCGTCTGCTCGAAATCGGTTCCTGGCTCAAGGTCAACGGCGAAGCGATCTACGGCACCAAGCCCGCGAAGAACCCGAAGCAATGGAGCGCTGGAGAACAACCCAAGGTCGACTACAACCAACGCTTCGAATCAACCTACGACGTCTCGGCTCTTGCTTCCAAGCCCGCCCCCGGCAAAGCTTCCATTGACGCCTTCTTCACCACCAAGGGCAAAGACCTCTACGCGATCCTGCCGCGCTGGTACAAGAGCGAAATCACGATCGACGGTGCCACCGCAAAACAAGTCCAACTCCTTGGCGATTCGAAGCCGCTGAAGTTTAAGAACGCTAAAGGTGCTGTCACGATCCAGCTTCCGGCTCTTCCTGAAGACCTTCTATCCCAACCTGTCTGGGCCCTGAAGATCACCCAATGAACCGTCGCCACTTCATCGCTTCTATGACTGCCGCCACTGGCCTTGCCCAGTCCCGGCGTCCCAACGTCCTCTCGCTCTCGGTGGACGATCTTAATGACTGGGTGGGCTGTCTCGGCGGCTACCCAGGCGTCAAGACGCCCAACATTGACAAGCTTGCCAAGCGCGGCGTCCTGTTCTCAGACGCCCACTGCGCGGCGCCCCTCTGCAATCCGTCCCGCACTGCCATCATGAGCGGCCTCCGGCCCTCTACCAGTGGCATCTACAACAACGACCAATACCTGCGTACCAGCCACCCCGACGTCGTCACCATGCCCCAATACTTCCGCCGCAACGGCTATCACGTTGCCGGGGCAGGGAAGGTCTTCCACCATGTTGCTGGCCACAATCCGCCTGACCAGTGGGACGACTTCCAACTCCAGCAATTCGACGACCCCTGGTACCGCCGCGCCGACTGGTATCCCTGGAACAAACGCATCCCCGCGCCCAAAGGCCATCCCTACAATGGCCTCAAAGATTTCGCAGGAGAATTCGATTGGGGCGTTCTCGAAACCCCAGAGGACCAGTACGGCGACCAGAAAGCTGTCAACTTCGCTAAGGAATTCCTCGGACGCAAACACACCAAGCCTTTCTTCCTCGCCGCCGGCATGTGGCACCCGCATATCCCGATGTACGCCCCGCAGCGCTTCTTCGATATGTATCCGGAAGCCTCAATCCACATCCCCGATACGCGTGACGATGATCTCGCAGACCTGCCACCCCTCGCCCAACAACTCGCTGCCTTCCGTCGGCCAGAGTTCGAGCGCATCCGCGAAGGAGGCAAATGGAAAGAGTTTGTCCGCGCCTACCTCGCTGCCATCTCCTTCGCTGACGCGCTAGTTGGCAGCGTTATCGACGCGCTCGATAACAGCGAATATGCAAACAACACGATCCTGGTCTTCTGGTCTGACAACGGCTGGCATCTGGGCGAAAAGCAGCACGTTCACAAGTCGACGCTCTGGCAGCGTTCGACCCACGTGCCTTTCATCATCTCCGGCCCCGGCCTCAAAGCCCAAGGCACTTCCCGGACACAACCAGTTACCACATTCGACATCTATCCGACACTCATTGATCTTTGCGGCCTGCCAGCGAATCCGAGAGTTGAAGGCAAGAGCCTGCGCCCCTTACTCGAAAACCCCAAGGCTAAACACGACCCCGTCCTCTCAACCCATCTCCCTGGCACCCATTGCGTCATCGACGAGAAGTGGCGCTACATCGTCTATGCCGATGGCAGCGAAGAACTCTACGATCGAAAGGCCGATCGCAATGAGTTCACCAACGTAGCATCCAACCCCAGGCACAGCGGCACCAAACAGCGGCTTGCGAAGTTCACCCCGCCCACCAGTGCCAAGCCCCAACCCCAGGTCACCGACTTCGATTTCGACTTCGCGACTTATACTTACAAAAGAAAGGCCAAGCCATGATCCTCCCACTTCTACTTCTTCTCGCGGCCGACCCCAAGCAGGCGCTCACCTTCCGCGCCACCTTCGATAAGGGCGCTGACGCCGACTTCGCCAAAGGCGACAAGTCAATCTACTTTGCCCCCAGCTATAAGGACCAGGCCAGCGCCGTCAAAGGCCTCGGACAAGCCCCTGTAGCGCTTGAAAACGGCGCGCTGCGTTTCAAGTCAAAGCACACCACTGCTCTTTTCTTCAAGATCCAGGACAACGTAAGCCCCACCACCGGCACGATCTCATTCAAGCTCAAGCTCGATCCCGCACTAGACTTGCCGCCAGACTACGTCGACCCCATTCAATTCACAGACAAGGCCTACAACGATTCCGCCATTTGGGTGGACTTCACTAAAGACGAAAGGCCGCAGCTCTTTCGCCTCGGCGTCTTTGGCGAACTCAAGGCCTGGAACCCGACCAACCTCCCACCCGACAAGAACCCCAAATTCAACGAGCGTCTTGTTGTAGTCAAGAACCCTCCCTTCACACGCGAACAGTGGACCCACATCGTAATCACCTACGTCACCGGTACCGCCAGCCTTTACCTCAACGGCAAGCTCCAGGGCAATAGTTCCCCCATTACAGAGCCTTTCACCTGGGATCTCGCGAAGGCCACAATTAGACTCGGCGTCAACTACGCGGGCCTGATGGATGACATCTCCATCTATAACCGCGTGCTGACGCCGAAAGAAATCTCGAAACTGAAGTAGTTAGGAGTGGCGCGCGCAGACTTCGCGCAGCTTCTTGAACAGCGCAGGTGTTGCCTCAAGCGCCGATTCCTTCTCTTCGTATTCCAGCGCCAGGTAGCCGCGGTATTTATTGGCTACGAGCATCTTGGCGACGCGATCCCAATCGGAAGTTGCCGGGCCATTCTCGTCCTTCACCATCGCCTTCACCTGAACATTCACAGCGTGAGGTGCGATCATCTCGATCTGCTCATAGATCTTGGTCTTGAAGTTCGCCGTATCGAGGTTGATCCCAACCCAGGGGCTGTTCACCTTCTTCACAATCTTCACAATGGTCTCGGCACGATCGGTCACGCCGCCGTGATTCTCAAGGCCAAGAATGATCCCATGTTGCCCGGCGTATTCCCCAGCAGGCCCAAGCATGTCGGCCACCCAACCAGCCGCTTCATCTTCCGTGCTCGTCTTCGGAATCGCTCCGCCAAATACGCGAATGTGCCCGGCGCCAAGCTTGGCTGCCACGTCGACCCACTTCTTGAGATCGGTCAACGACTGATCGCGTGTCGGCCCCACAGGCTTGGTCAACTCGGTTCGCACAGAGATCGAATAGATCTCGATGCCAGCCTTGTACGCCGTCCGCTTCAGCGGCAGCAGGAAGCTGTCTTCGGTATTAGGAAACCAATAGACAGTCATATCCACACCGTCGAGATCATTCTCGGCCGCAATGCGGATCATGTCCTCGTATTTGAGCGTGCCCTTCTGCAAATCGTTGCGGAACGAATAGGCACAAAGCGCGGGCCGCAGTCGTGGCTTGAGGGCTGCCCCAAAGGCCAGCGGCGCGGCTGCCATCGTCATGAATGTAGATCTTCTTGTCATCACTCTAAAATACAGGAAGCCCCGCACGAATGCGGGGCTTCCTGTATTTTGCTTGTCTGCGATTAGAAGGTGATCTTCAAACCGAGCTGTACTTCGCGAGGTCCGTTCGGCGCACCCTGCGCACCTACCACCTTGCCAAAGTTCGGACTTGTAATGTCGCCATTCGGATTCCCGAATTTTGGTGTGTTTGTGGCATTGAAGCCTTCAAGTCGAAGCTCAGCCCTAAACCGCTCCGTGATGTTGATGCGGCGAAAGAGCGAAGCGTCGAGGTTGAACAGTCCCGGCCCCGTGAATGAGTTGCGGCCGAGGTTGCCAAAGGAGCCGGCGGCGGGTTGAGCGAAAGCGCTCTTTTCGAACCATTGTGCCCCAGGCCCCACTTCTTTGGTTGAGGTGTAGGCACCAATGATGTTAGGATCGTTCGCGTTGCCCGGTGCGTTGATGATGCCTCCAGGAACGTTCAGGTTGAAAGGGCCTCCGGTCTGGAGAGTCAGAATGCCGTTGACCTGCCATCCACCCAGAATCCAGGCACCTGGGCCGCTCGTCAGATGCTTCTTGCCCTTACCGAATGGAAGTTCGTAAAGGTAGCTCTGCACGAACACGTGACGAACGTCGCCATCGGCGCGCGCCCGGTTGCGTAAAGGGTTGATGTTATAGCGGAAGCCGCCATTGTCGGCGCCGATTGAGTCGATCGCCTTAGCCCAAGTGTAGGC
>CAZZGS010000328.1:0-5537 GCA_964653845.1 uncultured Bryobacter sp. | reverse complement strand
TGCCCGAGCAGTTGCTGGGCCGCTATCGCACTGTGGTTCCCAATGCGAAAGGTGTTGGGGCCCTTTATGAATTTAAGACAGGTGGAGTTGTGCTGATTCGTCCAGGTGCAGTTGCGCCAGGCATCTACGAAATCGATGGCAACTACATGGTGATGCCGGCACTCCAACAGGGCGGGCCGCTCAACCGGCAGTCGATCGACTTGTCTCAGCCAGGCAGGCTTCGATTGATGCAAGGCAAAGAAGTATCTATGGATCTCACGCGGGTGGGGAAAGCGCCAGCGGGGAAGCCTACGATAGCTGGTGAGTGGGTCGGAATGAAAATGATGGATGGGCAAAACCTTGAGATGCGCATTTTTTTCTACTCCGGCGGGAAGTCGCTATTCCTGCTTCCGTTTCAAACACAGCAAGCAAAGTATTCCGTTACGCAAGATCAGATGCGAATCACCTTCCCTGACGGCACAATCGCGGAAGGGCCGTTCAAGGCGACCGGCACCTCCCTTTCAGTGCCTAGCGTGCGAAGTGGAGCGTCAACGAAACTTGCGAAGTACTGATCGATGATTGAGGTCTACGGGCTGGCTGCGATCATTGTCGTGCTTCAACTTGCGATCCTGCTGAGGCGCGACAACAGCACCGTGATGCTAGAAGAACTCTCGCGGATGCGCCGGGAGTTTTCAACGCTGGGGGCGGGGCTACAGGCGCAAATGGAGACGATTCGCTCGACAGTGGATGAGAAGCTTCAGACGACGCTTGAGAAGCGGTTGGCGGAGAGTTTTAAGCAGGTGAGCGAGCGGCGGGAGCAGTTGCATGAGGGGCTGGGTGAGATGCAGAGTCTGGCGGTGGGAGTTGGGGACTTGAAGAAGGTGCTGACCAATGTGAAGACACGCGGGACTTGGGGCGAGGTGCAGCTTGGGGCGCTGCTTGAACAAATACTGACACCCGAGCAGTACGAAAAGAATGTGGCAGTAACGGGGACGGCTGAGCGAGTGGAGTTTGCAGTGAAGCTGCCGGGGCAGAGCGATACGGTGTGGCTCCCGATTGATGCAAAGTTTCCTCTGGAGGATTACCAGCGCCTGGTGGAGGCCTCGGAGGCTGGGGATGCCGCCGGGGTTGAGCGATCGATACAAGAGCTTGAGAAGCGAGTGAGAATGAGTGCGAAGGCGATCCACGATAAATACATCTCCCCGCCGAAGACCACCGACTTTGGGATCCTGTTTCTGCCTACCGAAGGGCTATATGCAGAAGTGATGCGGCGCACAGTATTTGTCGATCAGATCCAGCAGGATCTACGGGTGATTATGGCGGGGCCGAGCACGCTACTGGCACTGCTGAACAGTTTGCAGATGGGCTTTCGCACGCTGGCTATTACAAAGCGATCGAGCGAAGTGTGGGAGTTGCTCGGTATCGTGAAAACTGAGTTTCTCAAGTACCATCAGGTGCTTGGGAAGGTGCGGGAGAAGCTGGATCAGGCATCGAAGACGATCGACGATGCCGAGCAGCGGACTCGTGTGATCCAGCGCAAGCTCAATAACGTCGAAGAAGCGTCACTGGACGGCTAGAGGCGCTCGTAGACGAGGATGTTTTTGAATTTGGTTCCGTCGGCTCTGCTGCCGCGGGAATCGATAGTCATCTTCTTGCCGTCTTTCGAAATGGTGCGGATGGCTTTGACTGTTACCTTGCCTTTGAGGGTAAAAACCTGCTCGACCTTACGTGGCCCTTTGCTGAATAGTGCGACGGCATCGTAGAGAGTGCCGCCGACGAAGGGGACAGGCTTACCGTCGTAGGCAGAGCGAAATTCAGTGTGGAAGGGCTTGCCGTCGGCGTTGATTCCATCGTGAAGAAACTTTACACCGTCTCCATCGGGGATCCACTGGCGCTTGGACTCTTTGGGGGCAGGGGCTGATTCATATGTGGACTCGGCCGGGATGAAACGCCAGGTGCCGTGGCCCAGATCCTGAACCGCCATCAACATCACAAGTAGAGCAATCACGCTCTATTCATATCGCAAAGCTTCGGCGGGCGCTACTTTAGTTGCCGTTCTGGCAGGGTAGAGAGTAGCAAGAAGGCTTACGGCGAGAGCGAAACCGGTGATCCACAAAGCATCAAGAGGGTTCGGTTGAAAGGGGACATAGGGGATGGAGTAGATTTCTTCAGATAACTCAATCCAGCGATATTTGTCAGCGAAGAAGCTGAGTGCATAGCCGAGGGTGAGGCCAACGGCGGAGCCGACCACGCCGATGAGCAAGCCCTGGTAGATGAAGATGCGGCGGATTTGTTCCTGGCGAGTGCCCATCGAGAGGAGGATGGCGATGTCGCGCTGTTTTTCCATCACCATCATGACGAGGGTGATGAAGATGTTGAGAGCGGCTACCAACTGGATCAGCCCGATCGTAATCAAACTTACGATTCGTTCCATCTTGAGGGCACCCAGTAACTGTTTGTTCTGCTCCATCCAATGTGTGGCGACATACTTGTTGCCTAGGAGGGCCTGGGCTTTTTCGGCGTGCGCGGGTGCCGCTTCGATATCGGCGACCTTGATCTCGATTGCGTTGACGACGTCACCGAGAGACATCATGCGCTGTAGTTCGGCGAGCGACATAAAGGTGAAATTGGCGTCGACATCGTAGAAGCCTGTTTCGACGGTGCCGGCGATTCTCATGCGGTGGTAGGAAGGGCGAGGGCCGAAGGGAGTGAGTTCTCCGAGCGGGTTGATGATCTGGATGTAATTGCCGACACGGAGGCCCAAGGTTTCAGCTAGCTTCGAGCCGAGCAGGAGAGAGGGGACGGCCTCTTCGGTTTCTCTTAGCTTGTCGAGGCTGCCCTGCTTGATGAAAGGCACGAGATCTTTAGTAAGTCGCGGGCTGGACAGGTCGAGGCCTTTGATGATGGCACCGCTGCTGGAGCCGCCAGCGTTTACAAAGACCTTCTCGTAGAGGGCGGGAGAAGCTTCAATTGTGCCTGGGAGGGTGGCGAGTTTTTGAGCCAGTTCGCGCCAGCCGGAGATACCTTCACCGGGCACACGTTCGGTGATTGTGACATGAGCCGTGGCACCGAGGAGGTTTTTCTGAAGGGTGGTGCGGAAGCCATTGTTGATGGCGATGGCGATGACCAAAGCCATAACTCCGGCGGCGACGCCGATGATCGAGATGGAGGTGATGATCGAAATCGCGGACTGACGGCGTTTTGCCTTCAGGTAGCGTTGGGCAACAAAAAGTTCAAAGGGGAGTGCCACGGTTAACGGCGCACAAGGACTTCGCGCATGTTGTCCCGGGTGAGGAAGAACTTGATCGAGGCGAAGTCTTCAAAGAGACGTTCGATGTTGCGGTTGGAGAAGGCTTGTCCCGGAGGCATTTCGGCTTTTTGGGCTACGACGATGCTGTGCTCGTCGTGAATCTTGAAATGGTATTGCGGGATTGTTTGGGCGCGATCATCGGCATAAAAGTAGGCGAGGAGGTGTGCGCCTGGTTCGAGGATGCGATGGAGATGGTCGATGGTTTTGTCGAGGAGAGAGGGGCGCAGGAACTGGAGGCAATCCCAGACGAGGGCACCGTCGAAGGGCCCGCGTTGCTCTGAAAAAGTCTGGATGAGGAAGCTGTCTACGCGGGCAGGGTCGCGCTGATTCTCGTAATAGTCGCCATCGCCGAAGCAATCCTCGAGAGTAGCGAAGAAGTCTTCTGAGTAGAGACGCGTGCCCAATTGAGTCATGAACTGGATGTTGGCGGCATTGGCACCGCCGAGATCGAGCAGGCGCAGATCACGGTTGGTATCGAGGGAGCGGACAAATTGCTGGAGGGCGGTACTTGGCCTCATTTGTGGAGGAGCAAATTCTGTGGGCCTTGTGGACGGCGGAGAAAGATCGGTGCGGGGAGATGGGCGAGAAGGGCGCAGGCTACTCTCGGAATCGCCAGATCCCTGAACTGCGCGGAGCAATGCCTTGAAGGGGTTCGCCATCTCCTCTGGTACTAAAGTAACAGGCTTCTAATTCGCCCGCATCCCAAGTTAGCGCTTAGTTTCTCCGCTGCCAGCGGAAGCAGCCATAGATTGTTGCGTAGCCGAGGGGGTGGCGATGGGTTGCGGTTTGGGGGCGGCCTTGGGAGTTTCCAAGCGAACGATGTCGATAGAGCCCTTAAAGATGGCGCCGTCTTCGATCGAGATGCGGGCTGTTTTGATGTCCCCAATAAGACGGGCATCTTTTTTGATGTCGATCTTGTCGCTTGCTTCGACATTGCCTTGAACGGCACCCAAGACGACGATGTCCTTGGCCTTTATCGCTGCCTTAACCTTGCCGTTTGGCCCGATGGTGATCTTGTGTTCAATGGCTTCAATAGTGCCATCGATTTCGCCGTCGATGATCAGATCTTCGCGGGAATAGATCTGCCCGGTGATGGAAACACCCTTGCCGATGGTGGCAGTCCGCGAGGGCGTAGGTGCTTCGTTTTCAAATCTCGACGTTGTCGTCTGCATTGGCATTCCTTCTGTAGCTCCCGGGGAGGAGGGGTTTGGGCTGGATGGACGGGCGGTTGGTTCTTCTTCTTTTCGGCGATTCCACATACGGTTGGGACTCCTGTGAGACGATTACGTTTCAGTAAAAAGGCTAGCGAATACAGGGAGTCTAACGCAAATGAATTTGGAACTTAGTATGAAAATGGGGCGTAGGACCTAATTGTGAGTACTGTTATCGAATGTCTGGGACTGGGTGTGAATTACGGAGACTTCTCTGCGCTGCGGGATTTTGACCTGCAATTGCCGCCAGGACGGGCAGCAGTACTGGTGGGACCAAACGGGGCTGGAAAGTCGAGTTGCCTGAAGGTACTTGCAGGGCTGGAGAGTGAGTCGTCAGGCAGGGTTGAGGTGCTGGGGCACCGGCCGAAATCGGCACCGCGAGGGTGGCGGGCGCAGATGGGGGTGATGCCGGAACACCTTGGTTTGTTTGATGCGCTATCGATTGAAGAGCATTTGCAGTTGAGCGCTGGACTTTATGGGATTGACAAGGCGGAGGCTGGACGGAGGATCGGCGAATTGCTGGATTTACTGGGGCTTGTGGAAGGGAAGATGCGCTTTGCGGCGGCTTGCAGCTACGGGATGAGGAAGAAGACGGCGCTGGCGCTGGCGATTCTGCATGCGCCGAAAGTGCTGATTCTGGATGAGCCGTTTGAGGGGTTGGACCCCGCCAGTTGTGAAACTGTTCTTGCGTTGCTGAATGCGCTGAAGCTGCGTGGGACGAGTCTGATTGTGTCTTCGCATATGTTGATGCATGTGGAGAGGCTGGCTGATGAGGTGCTGCTGCTGGATGGTGGTGTGGTGGTATGGCGGAGCGAGGCCAAGGCGGAGGGCGAGTTGCGGGCCCATTATCTGGATGTGGTGAAGGCCAAGGATCTACCGGCGCTGGAGTGGATGCGTTGATCGCACTTTTACGCGCCATTGCGGTTACGGCCTACCGCGAGATCCGCACGCTGAATTCGATTAAAGGCAACAATTTCTTTTGGTTTGCTTTGCTGCTCTCGATGTCTTTCAAGAGAATTTCAAAGTTCCAATCAATG
>CAZZGS010000327.1:0-5540 GCA_964653845.1 uncultured Bryobacter sp. | reverse complement strand
CAATGAAGGCAAATGTTCCTCGTCCCTCAAATTTCGCTGGTGACTGCTTTACGGATCGGAATTCCGGCATGCGTCTCAGCCTGGTTCCCCGGGCCATCCCGCCACCAAAACAACTATCAATGACTACAGTGAGTTGGATCTGTTTCTTTGTTGCCGCCTCATAGATTCGAAACAGTTCGAAGTCCAAAATGGGATAGGTACCCTGCAAGAAGTCCCATGGCACCAAAGCTTCCCGTTTATTATTCGGTTCGCTGATGTTGTGAACCAGAGTGCCATGACCGGCAAAATAAAAAATAGCCTGATCACCGGCTTGCAGCTTTTTCATTACCATTCGAAGGTTTGTCAGAATCGCACTGGCCGTAGCTTGTTGATTCTTCAAATAGGTGATCTCAGTTTGAGTAAACAGGAACCGGCCTTTCAGCATGCCGACGAATCGATCTCCATCCGCCACAGCGTTTTTGAGATTCGGATCGCTTTCTGTGGGACAGCCTTTGGAGCCTTTCGGCGGCGTAAGCGTAAAGCCGCGATCCTTTTGATCTTTGGGCGTACACAACCCCTCGTAGTATTTGTCAATGGCAACGACAAAGGCGTGACGAGTTGCAGCCCTGGATTGGACCGAAGCTACAAGTAGTAGAAGAATAAAACATCTCATTTACAAAACCCTCCTAATTCTGGCAGCGCCGATCTCAGCTGCCTCTGCGATGCATCGCTTCCGCAGAGGATATCATGGATCGATAATCGGGTCTCTGCATCCTCTTTAAGAAATGGGGCCGCTCGCTTCACTGATTCTCGTAGCGAAGACAGATCAGGGAGCGTAGCAGTCTTCTGAATTTGAGTGAGTGTTAGCTTTAAGAGAGTCTGCAGGGATGAAAGAGGCGTAATCCCTGGCGGCAGATTGAAGGTGGAGCCCCTCGGCGGATACCCGTTTTTCTTCGCCAGCGAAACACTAATGCCATCGAGTTCGCTGTAGCGAGGGTCTTCTTTGGTCATATTCTTCAGCGCACGATTGACAAAAGTGTATTGAACTGTTTCGGGCTCCTGGAACTGCTTTGCCAACTCAACGTAGAGGTTGCGCATAGACTGCTGCTGCATGCTCGCGTCGTCCAATATCTGTTTGTAATGGCCGTTCACGACTTCGTCAAGAGCACTGGCGAACTTGCTGCTTATTGCCCTAGCCTCCTGGGCTTGAGTCTTGCTTTCGAGAGCCGAGCGCGCGAGTTCTTCGGCCCGAGTTTTCAGAACTAGTGCAATGATTGCGGTTACAGCCAAACTGAGAACTAAAAAGGCTACGGCAGCCACCCAGCGGGGATTGCGGCGCACGAAGAGGCGGGTTTCGTAGGCGGTAGTATTCGGCACTGCGCTAACTGGACGACCTTCCAGATATCGCTTCAGGTCTTCTCCTAAAGAGCCTGCGTCGCGGTAGCGGTTGCCAGGTTCTACCGCAGTGGCCCGAAGGACGATCGCATCCAAATCTCCACGATACCGATCTCGAAGCGCTTTGTCGCTGCCAAATCCGAGGATCAGGTAGTCAGCTAATACCGGGAACTGACTCGGCGGTACTGGTTGTCTCTTATCGCATAAACCGCCAGCAAGAAGCTCAAGTAGGATCCGCCCCAAAGCAAAACAATCCGCTGAAGTGTCCATCCGGCGTCGTGGATCCTCTTGTTCGGGCGGAGCATAGTCTGGGCTCAAACCGGGCTCGCTTAGCATTCGGGCAAGCCACTCGTCACGCCAATCGGCCCAAGTAACTTGCGCTAGACCGAAATCAATTATTTTTGGGTGACCATCATTGGTAACCATCACGTTCTGAGGTTTGAGGTCCCGGTGAATGACCTGCTGTCGGTTCAATTCCGCGACGGCGCTGCAGACTTCGACCATCAGTTGGAGCCTCTCTTCTAAGCGCTTCCCGTGGTCTTTGCAATAAGTTAGGAGGTCATGGCCGACAACGTACTCCATTACGAAATACGGTCGCCCTTTATAGGTCACCCCTGCGTCGTAGAGATGTATCAGATTCGGATGACGAACCCGTGTTAAGTGCTCGATCTCACGGCGAAAGTGCGCCTCCACAGCGGGACTGAAGGAACGGGCCGGCATCTTGATAGCCACCAACTGTCCCGTGCTGTGCTGCCTCACCAAGTAAACGAAGCCCCCTGCGCCTTGCCCAATCTTCGTCTTCACCTCATAACCAGCCTGATTGAGTTCTTCGCGTTCTTGTGAATTTGGTTCCGCGATGAGTTTCTGCTTCTTTTGTTCTTGCCTTCGCTCAAAAAGAACCAGCGCTTCCTGCCTGAACTCTTCGCCCAATTCGAAGTGCTCACCGAGTAGACGCTCAGCATCTTCGCCCGACAGCGACTCGGCTTGGCGAAGAAATTGCTGGAGCTTTAACGTGTCAACTTGACTCCTAAACGCTCTCAACCCGTTTGTCCTCCAACTTTTTCTCCTGAGCTATTTTCCTAGCCAGTGCGCGCTCGACAGTGCGATTAGCTAATCTACTCAATTCAGTTGTGTCTACGGCGGAGTTCAACTCCCAATTTAAGATCTTTGCGACCGAAAACGGCACGGGGCTCAAAGAACTAATTGCCCTCCTCATATCCTGTAGCTCCAGCTTCACCTTCGCTGATCGCTCCCCCAACGTCTTCTGAATTTCCAAGATACGACGAAACGTGGCATCCACAGCCAATGCGAACTCGACAGTGCGATCAGCCAACCTACTCAATTCAGTGGTATCCGCGGCCGAGCTTAACTCCCAACTTAAGATTTGTGCGATTGAAAATGGCACGGGGATCAAGGAAACAATTGCCCTCCTCATATCCTGTCGCTCCAGCTTCACATTCGCTGATCGGCCCCCCAACGTCTTCTGAATTTCCAAGATACGGCCAAACAAGGCATCCAGTCGTTGATCAGGAGAATAGTCGCGATAGTCTTCCAGCGAAAAGCCCTTTAAGCTTAACTGATCACTCAGACTAGAAGAGATTCTCTGCCGTAGATAATGCAGTTGAACAGAACTGATCCCCAACCAGAGAGCTATCTCCTTTATCCCTAGCTTTGGCTCCGCCCGGAACAGCAAGTCAAAGGGAATCGCAAGGTCGCCATCTACCTGGAACAAAGTGTTTAGGATCGCGTTTAGTTGATCGGACTTATGTCCATCGATCTGCTTCATGCGTTGAGCCAGATTCTCCTGAATTAACTGAAGCCGATCTTTTAGTTCCGCAGTCTCAAGTGTTCGTTTGCGCGCGATCTCGATCGGGCGTTGATCATCGAGATACCTTTCCTTGAGAAGATCGAATGATTCCGGCTGATCTTGACTAAGAGCTTGAATAGCCTCAGTCAAGAGAAGCCGCCTTCCCTCCCCTACTTTAGCGCCGAGTGCACCTTGTATGCGATTTTCTACTAATTGATAGAGGTTCTCAAATTTATCGGAGAGCAGCCTCCGCTCGTAATGGCCAACGTCCAATCCTTCTTCCCGCAGTTGTCGCGCAAAATATTCGCGAATAACGATAAGTCTTCGCTTAATGGTCGATCCATCAACATTTAGCACTAGCGCCTGGGAACCAATTGTTTTGCTGGCAGTGCGTTCGTCTATCAAGCAAACCTCATATGTACGCACGAGTTCTGGATGATCCTGCTGAAACATCGTCTCCACCCGGTGAAACTTCTCCACGAAGTTGCCCTGTCGGATCACCATCAGTTCTTCCCACAACCATTCCGCTCTGATCATTCGTGCGGTCCCATCCACAGGCGCGCCGTCTTCGTCCATTTTTTCCAATGGATCATGCTTGGGCTGATCGACAATCTGGCGAATACGCAGGTTGCTCAAAGATCTCAGGACGTAGGCTTTGAGACGCTCTGTGTTCTCTGGGACGTTTGGATGCGTTTTCGCGGTATTCAAGATCAACTGGCTCATCCTCGAACTTTCACGCTCAGACTTCGGGATCTGCTTGTCGTAAAAGTCTGGGTTGGTAATCGCATGCCACATACGAAAATTGCCAGCCCGGATGCCGTCTAAGATACGCGTTGTCGATCCTGGAGGCCGAATACCAGAATTGTGAAGTTTTTTCAAATCCCATTCAGGATTTTCTGCTGCTAGTTCGATTTCAATAAGCTCTTCGACCGAACGGCAGGCGTTGGCAGTCAGCGTTCGCCCGGCATCGATCAGCGCCTCAAGGTCATCGTCTCCACCCGTGTCCTTAAGGCATGACGATCGGAAACTGTTGTAGGTCTTCAACAGCCAAACAACAGTATCGTTAACATCCTTGCCCGCAAAGTAGATAAGCCGAAAGATCTTCTCTTGGATTGCATCCGCCTCGCGGACATCCGCCAGGAGTTCACTCAGGAGCAAGGCCGCACGTAGACCTAGGCCAGCATCGACGAGTGGTTTGGCCAAAGCCATGCTCGCATTGGATGATGGTGACTCCGCCAATTTTCCAATATAAACGAGAGCAGCTTCTGTGACCCATTCGGCCAACCTCCAATCCACAGCCTCTTCAACGCCTGTCAGCTCTTTCGATTGGAGGATGCGCCTTACCGAATAGGTTGGAAAGAAAATGTCATCCTTCACATGGGGAACGTTTGGAAAGAGATCCTGAAGTGCGAGAATTGCTGAGTTGCGATTTCTGTCGCTTCCCGCTAATTTTGCGAGCTTTTCGATTCCCGCATCAAATGCCAATTGCATGCATGTCTCCTTGTAGTCCAAGGCTCCGTTGCGAAGAACAGCGCGTTGGCTCTGATTAAAGTTTCTTTACTTCCAGTTCCCCATCAACACGAACGGTGCCCAATAATAAGGATGGGCGTAGGGTCGTTCCCCATCGCAGAGATAACCCAGCGCCGTTCCAGCTTCTTTCTGCTCCGAACCCTTGCGCTGTGCGCCGCAGCCTTTACCCCTGACCTTGCCTTCCAGCATCCCAAGTTGCGCCCGCTGCAGCGCCTCGGCCTTCGTCATCCCGGCGTTCGCCTGTCTGACCTTATAAAACTCCTGCATAAATAACGCCGTGGACTGGTCATTCACGCTCCACAGACTCGCCAGCACTGCCTTGGCACCCAAGCGTTGCATAATGTTCGCGATGCTGTCGACTTCCCTCCCGTCACCCGTCTGATTCCCAAGGGCTGTTTCGCAAGCCGAAAGGGTCAACAGATCCACCCCTGTAAACAACCCTGGCACTGCTTCCAGATCCGCCAAACTAATCTCTGATCCATCCCCTAGCAGTAATTTCGAGTTCTCCGGCTCCCCGGATCGGGATGCGAAATGAGAAGCGATATGCACGACGTTGCACTTGCAGGCATGTTCCAGCAGTGACTTTCTCGTGAACTGTTTGTTCAAAAACTCTTGCCCCTGAACGGGCCGGTCGCCAGCCTTCATACTGAAGATCCCAAGAAGCTCCTCCTTTACCGAGGGCAAGGGGCTGTAACCGGGGGCACCATCCGAGGCTCCGAAGCCCACTCCCTTCCAATCGCGCGGCACTGCCGCCAACAGCCGGTCCTCGTTTGCGGGTGCAAACGTTGAGTGCGTGTAAATACTCGCCAGATAACGCTCTCCATCATGC
>CAZZGS010000326.1:1662-5540 GCA_964653845.1 uncultured Bryobacter sp. | reverse complement strand
TTGAACGATTCGATGGATGAAAAAATGGAGGATGGCGCTCCCCGCCAGTTGCCAACAAAAGAGGCGAATGTCGAGCAGCGGCTCATTCGGGATGCAAGGCTCGGTGAGGTTAGGCAGGCAATCGAAGAGCTGCCAGAGAAGCAGCGCGGCGCCGTCTTAATGCACAAGTATCAGGAAATGGAGTATTCGCAAATCGCTGCCATCCTGGGTTGTTCGGAATCAGCGGTGAAGAGTCTGCTGTTTCGCGCGTACGAATCGTTGCGGACACGCTTGCAGCAATTCAGCCCGGGTAGAAGTGGTTTAAAGGTTAGCTGAAAAGGAGAAAACAATGAATTGCATCTTAAACACCAATGAACAGGAAGAACTCCTCCTCGGCTATTGCACGGCCATTCTCGACCCTGAGACCACGCGTACCTATAAGCGCCACCTCGCCTCTTGCGAGCACTGCCGCACGATGGTTGAGCTGCAGAAAATGGTGGATGAATCGCTTGGCGATTGGCTGCCCCCAACCCTAAGCGAGAACTTCGACCAAAAGCTCTTTGCCCGGATTCGCGCCGAACAAGAAGCGCCAAAGCCCTGGTGGCACTTCAATTTTGGCTGGAAGCCAGCGATTCCGTTGGCACTGGCGGCCATTCTGCTGGCTGTTTTCCTGGTTCGCGAGCCCGGCAAGTCTGAGCTGGCACAACAGCAGGACGGCATCAAGGCCGACGAAATTGCAGAGGTAGAAAAAGCCCTTGACGACATGGAAGCACTGCAAGCCCTGAGTACGGCTGACACAGCACCGGCTGCAAAGGAGTCCATATGAGGGGTATCCTCCTATTATTTTTGCTAGCTTTCCCTCTCTACGCACAAGATGCTAACAGCCCGGGCTTACAGCTCATTGAGCGCCTGAACCGAATGACCCCGGCAGAGCGGCAGAAGATGCTCAATCGCATGCCCCCGGCGCGCCGCCAGATGCTCGAGAAGCGCATCAACAATTTCAACAACATCCGGCCGGAAGCACGCGAGAAGTTAAAAAAGGACTATGAGTTCTTCCAGCAACTCCCACCTGAGAAGCGGGACGACGCCCGCCGTACGCTCAAGCAGATTGCCGACCTCCCCGAAGAGCGCCGAAAGCTCGTCCGCGGTGCGGTGCACAATCTTCGCCGGCAACCCGACGAAATCCGGGATCGTCGGCTTGCTTCCCGCGCCTTTAATGAACGCTTTAACGAAGACGAGCGCAAGCTGATTCGGGAAGCGCTCGCAGTTTTGCCGCCACAAGCCGAACCAACTCAACAGTAATTCTGACTCTAAATTTTCCTTCCACAGACGATGAGTTGAGAGATGGCCAAAATGATTTGGCATCGCCTAAACCATCGTGAAGCAGCCCCAAATCCTTGTCCCGCTAGACGCCTTTCCTCAAGCCTGTCTGCTGCTCTCAGCAGGGGCCGACGGATACCTGATTGCCGGATTCAATGAAGCGGCACAGCGGTTCTTTCCTGAGTTGCGTATCGGGGAATCCTTTGAGCGCCAGATTGCTCCTGAGGATTGGCCAACATGGAAAGTGGCTATTGAGGCCCAAGAGAGCACTGGGATTGAAAGCACGCAAAGCCCAATCAAGCAGTTTCTCAAAATATCCTGCTTTGATATCCATGCGCATAGGCTTGTTTTTATCGAAGATCAAAGCCTGGTCATCTTGCAACAGAAGCCGACATCCGCCACAGGCATGGACATCACCGAGACCAGGAAAATGCAGGAAGAACTGCATTTGCTCGCTACCCTGGCCCGAAGAACCAACAATGCAGTGCTGGTCACTAATACAAAAGGCGAGCTTGAATGGGTAAATGAGGCCTTTACACGTATAACCGGTTATGGTTTTGCAGAAGTGGTTGGACGAAAGCCAGGTTCTTTCCTGCAAGGCCCGGAATCGGACCCGAAGACGGTGGAGTTTATGAGCAAACGCCTCAAGTCCAGCGAAGGCTTTCAGGTCGAAATCGTCAACTACAGGAAGGACGGCAGAAAATACTGGATCGAGATAGAGGTGCTGCCAATCCTCAACGCCGAGGGTGTGATCACCCATTTCATGGCAATAGAGTTGGACATCACAGCGAGAAAAGACAACGAAAAAAAACTTAAGGATAGCAGGCGGCTATTGCAGGATGCTTCAGCCCTAGCCAAGGTTGGAGGCTGGGAAGTAGACATCGAACGTGGTATCCCCATCTGGAGCGAGGAAGTTTATCGAATTCACGAAGTGCCGCTTGGCCGGCAACCAACCCTCGAAGAAGCGATCGCATTCTATCCGCCTGGGGCACGCGAGACGATTTCCAGCCTTGTGACACGATCAATCGAAACCGGGGCCACCTGGGATGTAGAGATGCCACTGATCACGGCAAAGGGACGTGAGATTTGGGTACGCTCTGTCGGACGCCCCGAATTCAAAGACGGCAAGTGCACGCGCCTGGTTGGCTCGTTTCAAGATATCTCTGAGAGAAGAAAACGCGGGGAGCAATTGCGCCGCAGTGAGGCCCGCAACCGCGCCCTGATTGCCGCCCTGCCAGACTACCTGCTCCATGTAAACGAAGACTTCGAAATCCTTGCCTTTCACGATGCCGAAGGCGGCAGCCCGCGATTCCCGCTGAGAGATTCCGTAGGCCTGAACCTCAAAGACGTATTCGCACCAGAACTTTGGCAACGCATGGCGCAGGCTTGTGAGGCCATTGGCATCGAAGGCTCAAGCGAGATTGTCGACTATGAGCTTTTTCTCGATCACAAACTTCACTATTTCGAAGCGCGGCTTTCGCGAACCCAGCTAGGGGACTTACTCATCTTGATCCGCGACGTCACCGATCACCGGGAAGCTGAAGCGTCAAGCCGCAGCTATGTGGAAAGCCTCGAAGAAGCCAGCATCGAGCTGGAATTCGCCAAGCAACGAGCCGAAGATGCCAGCCATGCCAAAAGCCAGTTTCTGGCCGTGATGAGCCACGAGATCCGCACCCCAATGAATGCCATCATCGGTATGTCTCGATTGATGCTCGACACCAGGTTGGACGCCGATCAGCTCGAAATGGGCGAAACCGTAATGCGCTCAGGGGAAGCCCTGCTCGAAATCATCAACGATATTCTCGACTTCTCCAAGATCGAAGCCGGCAAGACAGACCTTGAGAGCATTGAATTTGACCTCGACCGGACGCTTGAAGATGTAGTGGACCTTATGCAGGCCAAGGCGCAAGAACGCGGCATCGATTTGCTCTACTGGTTTGATCCTGCTACACCGAAGCTGGTAGAAGGAGACTCGGCCCGCATTCGTCAGATGGCCCTCAACTTCGTCAGCAACGCCATCAAGTTCACCAAAGAAGGCTACGTCATGCTGCGGGTGCTTCCCGCTGGCACCAACCTCATTCGTGTGGAAGTAGAAGACACCGGGCTCGGGATCCCTGCCGACAAGGTAAATCTGCTCTTCCAACGCTTTTCTCAAGCCGATTCCTCAACCACTCGCCGCTTCGGCGGCACAGGCCTGGGGCTTGCAATCGTGCGAGAGCTGGCCGAATTGATGAACGGCAAGGTGGGAGTCGAAAGCAAAGTCGGCGAAGGCAGTGTCTTTTACTTTGAAATTGAGCTGCCAGGTAAAGCCCCAGCCCCCAAACCAGCATTGGAAATTCCTCAACTCAAGCTGGAGGGTACAGCCGAGTCGTTGCGGGCCTTCTCGAGGATTCACCGCGAATTCGCCCGTCACTATCCCGCTAACTCCGACAAGATCATTGAGATCGATTCCTCACGCCTTCCGCATCCACTGACCGGTCGCGTCCTTGCAGAAAAAATTGCCGGCGAATCCATCCGAAAGTCAGGCAACGACACCAAGAAGGCCATACTGCCCAAGTTCCCAGGCTCACGTATTTTGT
>CAZZGS010000326.1:0-1652 GCA_964653845.1 uncultured Bryobacter sp. | reverse complement strand
ATTTTGTTGGTCGAAGACAACATCGTCAATCAGAAGGTTGGTACTCGCCTGCTCGAAAAACTCGGTTGCCGGGTGGACCTTGCAGCCAATGGCTTTGAAGCGGTTCAAATGGCAGGTCAACTGCCCTATGACCTGATCTTCATGGATTGCCAGATGCCAGAGATGGATGGCTTCCAGGCCACACGCCAGATCCGTAGTCTGGGTGGCGCGCTCAAACGCGTCGGCATCGTTGCCCTCACCGCAGCGGCAACACCGGAGGATCGCGACAAGTGCCTCGCCTCCGGCATGAACCACTACCTCAGCAAACCGGTAAGCGTGGAATCGCTTGCCGCTTCGATCGAGCGATGGGCCAACCTGCCCAAACCAGAACCAGTCATCCCTGAACTTGTTTCATGATCCTGGACGTGCGAATTGCCCATGGGGCAATGATGGCGGCACGCTCTACATTTGTGCTGACATGTATATGTGTCGTATCCAAACCCCTACGCGCGGTCGATTGCTCTAGCCTGCCTGTTCACTGGCGTAGCAGCCGCTCAAGACTTCGCAACCCGCTTTGCTGAAATTCGAGACCGGGCCACGCCCACGCAACTCTACTCGTTTCTCCAAACCCTGCCTAAAGGCGGCGACCTCCACCACCACGCCACGCTCAGTTTTTATGCGCACCACGTGCTAGAAGCAGCCATCAATGTACAAAAGCTAGGCTACCGCTACTACACAAGAACCAGCTTTCATCCCTGCCCTGATAACGAGAATGGCCCGATCGTCCTCTTCCAAAACATCAGCGCACCTACGCTAGCAAAGCTATCGGCTTGCCGGCAGACCGACTACATTCCCCTCGACTCACTAAACCCGGAACAAAAGAAGTCCTGGCTCTCGGCCCACATCCTCGACGAGCCCGGTGAGAATCGCAACGAGTTCTTTGAAGAAATCGTAGTCCGGCTCACCCCACTCTCACGCAACCCGTATCTCTTCGCCGAGCTCTTTGCCCAGAACCTCAAGCTTTTCGCCGCCGAAGGACTCCGCTACGTAGAGGGCCAATGGGGTCCCTTCCTCAACGAGAAGCCCGACGGCAGCGGCTATACACCCGACGAAGCCATCGCGATTGTTCAGGCCCGCCTGAAGCAACCAGACGTCATAGCCACAAGAGTCGCTTACCGCTTTCAGGTCACCATCATCCGCTTCCGCGCCGACATTGAGCAGCAGATCCTCAACCTGCATGAATTCGTTTCTCGGCATAGTGACCTCTTCGTCGGAATCAATGCCGCAGGACGCGAAGACAACGACAAAGGCCACGCCCTTCGCATGCTCAAGTACTTCCGCGAAGCCCGCCGCCGCCACGGCAAAATCCAACTCAGCATCCACGCAGGCGAAAAAGACTCGCCCGGCCCCGAGGTTCGCAATACCCTGCTCCTGGGCGCCACTCGCATCGGCCACGGCATCAATCTAATCGACGACCCAGACACGATGCTACTCATGCGCCACAACCGCTATCTCGTCGAGATCAATCTGATCTCAAATCGTCTCCTCGATTACGTCCCCGATTTAATACAGCACCCCTTTCCTGAATACCTGCGCTTCGGCATTCCAGTCTGCCTCAACACAGACGATCGCGGCAGTTGGGATTCCAACATGACCGACGAGTACATGCATGC
>CAZZGS010000325.1:0-5548 GCA_964653845.1 uncultured Bryobacter sp. | reverse complement strand
GTATTTGCATGCTCGCGAGAAGGTAAAGCGGATGCGCCAGGTGTCGCTTGCCACGGGCAGAGTTTCAAACTCAAAGGTGACGCAGGCCGAGCGGCAGATTTCACTTGGGGCATGGCGGGAATTGGGGCCGGCAAATATCGCAGGGCGGGCGCGCGCGCTTGTGTTTCATCCCGCAACGCCAGCCACGATGTATGTGGGTGCAGCGGCAGGCGGAGTCTATAAGAGTACCGACGCCGGATTGAACTGGACGCCAGTGGGAGACATGCTGCCCAACATGGCTGTCAATTCGCTGGCCATCGACCCAAGTTCGCCCGACATTCTGTACGCCGGGACGGGCGAGGGCTTTGGCAACATCGATGCCGTACGCGGTGCGGGGATCTTTAAGACCACAGATGGCGGCGTGACCTGGAAGCCACTTGATGCGACCCGCAATAACTCGAGCTTCTTCTTTGTGAACAAGTTGGTAGTGAGCCCGGTGAGCCCTAACCGCGTTTATGCAGCCACGAATGTGGGCATCTTTCGTTCGACCGATGGCGGTGACACATGGCAGCTTACGCTGGACCGGAATTCGCCTTTTGATGGCTGCCAGGATCTGGTGTTGCGGCCCGGGGCTACATCGGATTACCTGTTCGCTTCGTGTGGACGCCGCAGCACACAGACAACGATTTTTCGCAATACGGCAGCAGAGAGCGATGCAGCCTGGGAGGCAGTCTTGACCAATGCCGATATGGCCCGCTCTGTGATTGCCGTGGCTGCGTCGAATCCTTCGATCGTCTATGTTCTGGCTTCGAGCCGCGCAGAAGGGGATTTTCGCGATGGCTTTCTGGCCATCTATCGCTCAACTGCCAACGGCGATAAGGATAGTTGGGAAACGCGGGCGAGCAACAAGGATGAGAACCGAATGAATCTCGGGTTGCTCTCCAATCATGTCTCGCTCTACAGCGATGTATGTGGAGGCGGGCCGTCAACTTTCGCTAGTCAAGGCTGGTATGACATTGCACTGTCGGTGGACCCAACCAACCCGGATCGGCTATTTTCAGGTGGCATCGATTTGATGAAGTCTGAGGATGGCGGCTTGAATTGGGGTGTTGCTTCGTTCTGGTGGCCTACCAGGACCCACCCGACCTACGTTCATGCCGATCAGCACCTGATTGTGTTTCACCCCAAATATGATGGGACTTCGAATCAGTCTGTGTACTTTCTGAATGATGGCGGGCTCTTTCGCACCGATAACCCGGGTGCAGAAGTGGGTTTACGGCCGATTGATACCTGCACCACTGCCGGCACCCGGATGCGTTTCGTCAGCCTCACGCGAGGCATGACCACGTCGCAGTTCTATCACGGGCTGCCCTTTCCTGGAGGGGCGGCCTTCGCGGGAGGAAAACAAGACAACGGCACCAATCGCGGAAGCGCGGCGCTGGGTATTGCGGGATGGCAGTCGATCAGTGGAGGTGACGGCGGATATGTTGCCATTGCGCCTGACGATCCGAACCGTGTGTACCTCGAAACGACGCGGCTGTCTTTGCGGAGATCCACCAATGGGCTGAATTTCAGCAGCGCCACGCGTGGCATCACCGAGCCTGGGGCGAACTTTCTGTTTATCACCCCATTTCGCATGGACCCGAACAACTCACAACGCCTGTACATCGGTGGCCGGTCTTTCTGGAGGACTAATGATGGAGCGGACAACTGGGAGCGCGTGAGTCAGGCGATTCCTCTGGGCAACATCAGTGCGATGGCCATTGCACCGGGCAACCCAGACCGAGTGATCTTTGGCACAAGCACCGGCAGGCTCTACCGAAGCAACACAGCGACCGAAGACAATGCTGAATCAGAGTGGCCTTTCGAGTTTGTTCGCACCAACGGCTATATCTCGTGGCTGGAATTCGACCCCAACAATCAGGACATCGTCTATGCCACGATCAGCACTTTCAACAACAGCAGTGGCGAGGGCCACTTGTTTCGGTCGACCGATGGCGGGGCTAGCTGGGTGCGATTGGATGGCACGGGCGATACTGGTTTGCCGGATTTGCCGGCGCACTCTGTGGCAATCGATCCAGTCAATTCAGACAATCTCTACGTCGGCACCGATGCGGGCATCTTTGCGAGCTTTGATGGCGGCAAGACCTGGGCCAAAGAAGACGCAGGATTCGTGAATACAGTGGTGGAGTCGATGAATATTGTTCGTGAGAACGGTGTTTCGACGCTATATGCTTTCACGCATGGACGTGGGGCCTGGGCTGTAAATCTGGCTGGTGGCGAGGCGCTGAGCTGCCGTTTTGAGCTGGAGCCGATTGCGCCGTCTTCGGCTATCGGAGATCTCGCGCGGGTGAGGCTGAATACTGCTGACGAATGCAGTTGGTCAGTGTTGCCCAACAGCACCTGGGCGCGTGTTTCGCCAACGACTGGTAAGGGCCCGGCAGATTTGAGCGTGCAGTTTGCAGTGAATGCCAGCACGATTGCCCGTACTAGCGATTTGCTGATTGGCGACCGGTCTTTTGTGATTTCCCAAAGTGCAGCCCGCACTGTGGCCGGTAATGCCGAGGTGGCACAGGCTTTTGCGCTACCAAGTCTGCCCTTTGTAGGCATCACGAATTCGCGCTTGTTTGGGGCGCCGAATCCCGCAAGCGGGCCAGTTCACTCATGTACAGACTCTGTCGATTCCCGTGGCAACTGGTTTCGCTTTGCGGCTACATTTTCGGGGAATGTTTATTTGAGCGCCTATACGGCGAGCCCGCTTGGAGGCTTTGCCGGCAATGTGATCGCTGCCTATGAGGATGACACTGAGAAGGCTTGTGAGAAGTCGAGTACCCAGCCGGAGATACGACTGGCAGTGGAAGAAGGCAAGACTTATCTGATTCGGGTTTCGGGAACTGGCACAGGGAATCTTGGGGGGACGCAAGTTTTTCTCGCGAGCCGCATAGAATAGCTAGATGCTATCCCGCAGAGAATTTGCCGGCGGCGCCCTTGCCGCGGCGAGCGCGGCCTCGTTATCAGCCGCAAAGATCAATTCGACTTTTAAGGGCGTCACTATTGGCGCACAGAGCTACAGCTTTCGTGATCGCGATCTCGATGCTGCTATCAAGGCGATGCAAGAGATTGGCCTTGGGTCAGTAGAGCTCTTCAGTGGCCACGCCGAGCCCAAGATGAAAGACCGCGCTGAGTTGCGCAACTGGCGCGAGACGGTGAGCCTCGATCACTTCACGGCGATTCGCAAGAAGCTGGACGACGCTGGAATTCAGCTTTGGGCCTACAACTACAGCTTCCGTGAAGACTTTACCGATAAAGAAATTGCCCGCGGCTTTGAGTTTGCCAAGGCGCTCGGTGTCAACAAGCTGACGGCTTCGTCAAATATCTCGACGGCCAAGCGCATCGATCCATTCGCTGCCAAGGCGAAGGTTTATGTTGGGATGCACAACCATTCGAACATCAAACCGAACGAGTTTGCGACGCCCGATAACTTTGCAGAGGCCATGAAGGGTACCAGCAAGTACATCGGTATCAATCTCGACATCGGACATTTCTGGGCTGCCAACTTTGACCCGACTGAGTACCTTGAGAAGACCGCCGACCGCACTGTCTGCATTCACTTGAAAGATCGCAAGAAGAACCAGGGCGCGAACATGCCGTTTGGTGAAGGCGATACGCCAATCAAAGCAGTTCTCGATCTGATGTCGCGCAAGAAGTACAAGTTCCCGGCCAACATCGAGTATGAGTACAAGGGTGCCGATACGGTTGTTGAAGTGAGGAAGTGCCTTGAGCACTGCAAGAAGCTGCTGGCTTAAGATTGCTTAGAAGAGCCGCCAGAGTGATTCTGGCGGCTTTTGCATTGTGAAGAGCGGTACCACTAGCAGATCGGATATATCAGGGCCAGCAGGACTAACCAGACTGCGTAGGTGGTCTCAAGCGGAGCTGCCTCAGGGAACAGTGTGAAGCCGATAGTGGCCAATACGTAGAAGTGCAGGACGTAAAAGAAAAGCGGCGCCTGGCCAAAGACCATCGACGGAGACTTTGCGGCGGTTTCAAGAGGCCCGTCAGATAAATCACGGAAGTCTCGAAGAACTGCCCCACCAGGAATATCGCCAGGCCTCGTGAGGCGGTGTGGCGCATCACTTGCCCCTCGGTTTAGCCGGGGGCCTGCCGTGAGCTGGCAAACCGGTAGATTCCGGCACCCATCAGAAAGAAGAAGCCTGGCGCACACAGGTGCGCAATCCAGCGGGTAAAAAAGGCAAAGGTACTGTCGTAGGTGCTGATAGCCCCATTCCAGAATTCGCTCGAATGCTGCCGGGAGACAAAGGCATTGGTGTGGTCAATCGCCATGAAGATCATGATCAGCCCGCGCAGGCCATCTACAGCGCTAAATCTGGTCATCTTCGAAGACATGCAAGTGATTGTAGCGAAGGGACTAAAGCAATTGCGCTTCTCTCACGATGAACAGGAAGAACGATTATGGCTACTGCCGTCCCCAGAGTTGAAGCTTCCACCGTACTGGCTAACGCAGCCCACATCCTGAAAGATCCGGTGCGGAAACCGCTGGCTGCTCTGACGCAGTGGCTCAGCCCGCTTTCGGCCCAGCTGGAAAAACAGTTTGTCGACCGTCTGAAGATCTTACGCTTTGAACCGCGACAAATTCAGGCGCTGATTTGCATCACCACTGGCACGGCTGCCCGATTGCCCGGGCCGGCCAAAGGGACTCGCAAGTCGATGCTTGAGTACCTTGAACAGGTGGAATACAGCGGGCGGCGTCTGGCCAAGCTGAATTTGCCCCCAGGTGGCATCCAGCAGGCTCTGCAGGAATATGACCGTATCCTGCTGCCGTTGATTGAACGGTTGGGCAAAGAGAGGGCGGCACAGTTTCGCTGGGCCAATGAGCAGTTGCACTTTTGCGTGTTGCTGACCCTGAACAATGCCTATTATCAGGTGAGAGAGCGCGAAACGCAGGCTTACAGCGAGCTTTTCAGGATTGAACTGGAAAGCCGTGGCTTGCATGAGCTGTTGCGGCGATTCATGACGACTCTGGCAACACTGTACAAGGCTGACAATGCCTGCCTTTTCTTTCTCGATAAGAACGATCAGGTGCTGGTGCCGATGGCTTATGTGGGCGAGGGAACCAAGACTCCTCCGCATTTGGTGGCAAATGAGGCTGGGCTTGCCCAGACGTTGGCGAAACCCTTTTGCCTTGACGAAACACTCGATCAGGCCGGGCTGGTTTTGGATAAGCGAACGCGGGATCGTTATGCCACTTGCTGGAGCGTTCCACTGATGGATGGCGCGCGGTTACGTGGGGTGATGCAGTTCCGCTTTCGTAAGGTCTATGAGTGGCTTCCGCGCGAGCAGGAAATGCTTGAGGTGGCCGCTGAGCGATGTTTGATGGGGGCTGCAAAAGCCCGGCTGATGGAAGATCTGGCCGCGCGGGAAGAACAAGTGCGACGCTTGGCTGAGCGGATGTTGCAAGTGGAAGAAATGGAGCGGCGCCGCATTAGCCGCGAGTTGCATGACGAGGCGGGGCAATCCATGCTTTGCATTCGTTTGCAACTTGAGATGATCG
>CAZZGS010000324.1:4935-5555 GCA_964653845.1 uncultured Bryobacter sp. | reverse complement strand
CCTGTCCGCTTTGGGCGGTATCTTCGGCGGCGAGAATGCGCAGAAAGGGGCCTCATTCAAGATCATCGACACCAGCGTCATCATCGACGGGCGCATTGCAGATGTACTGGAGACGGGTTTTCTCGATGGAGTGATGGTGATCCCCCAATTTGTACTACGCGAATTGCAGATGGTCGCCGATTCCAGCGATTCGCTTAAGCGAAATCGTGGACGCCGTGGGCTCGATGTCTTGCAGCGGGTCCAGAAGATGACCAAGGTGAATATCCAGATCGTCGAGGACGACTTCCCGAACGTAAAGGAAGTGGATCTCAAGCTCATTGAGCTGGCGAAGATGTACGACTGCAAGATCGTCACCAATGATTTCAACCTCAACAAAGTGGCGCAGTTGCATGGTGTGCAGGTGCTGAATATCAACGAACTGGCCAACGCCATGCGACCGGTCGTCTTGCCGGGTGAGCTTATGCGAGTCTTCATCCTCAAAGAAGGCAAAGAGCATAGCCAAGGCGTTGCCTATCTCGATGACGGCACTATGGTTGTGGTCGACAATGCCCGCCGGATGATCTCGAAAACGATCGATATCGCGGTAACCAGCGTCCTGCAGACGACAGCCGGCAAGATGA
>CAZZGS010000324.1:2641-4925 GCA_964653845.1 uncultured Bryobacter sp. | reverse complement strand
TTCATGCCGTGTATGACAACAAGGGCAATGCGAAAGAAGCCGCGCTCAGTGCCGAGGCTGCTGCCCGCAGCGGCGATTAACCGAGCGAATAGGCGGCCTGGCCGTACATGAGGTGACGCTGTTGTGCCGGGGATTTGCCTCGTATGAAATAGCGTGAGGTGCGCACAGGCACAAAGCCCGCTTCCGCCATCAGGCTCTCGGCATCGGCGTGAGCGTCCGGTAGCGCGACACGTGTTTCCCCGTCATACTCAAGATCGAGCGCGGCATCGAGCAGATCTGCTGCAGCTTGTTTTGACAGGGCCATGTAGGGGCCGAGCACTTTTGGCTGTGCAACGATAAAGCCCTGAATCGCGCCTGCTGTGTCTTCGGCAATCAGGATGCGCCCGGGGGCTTCGGCCTCAAGCGCCTCAAGCAAGGCAAGTCGGTTGCCGCCAAAAATGGTGCGGTCCACTACAACGATTCTCTCGAGGTCAGTCGTTGCGCTGATCGTATAGTGCCTGCTATGAGATTTGCGCTTTCGCAGTTTCCACTCTGTACTGATGCCCTGCCAGACAAAGCCGTGGCGGGGATAGAAGGCCAGGCCGGCATCGGTTGAGTAAAGCGTAATGGAATCGAATCCCCGCTGGTCGAGCTGATCGAGGGCGTATCGCAGCAAGTTGGATCCGGTGCCGCCGCTCTGATGTGACGGGTGAATCGCCATCAGTCCGATATGGGCGAAAGTGCCAAAATCGGTTGCGCCGACAACGCCGATCGTGGTGCCATCCTGCTCCAGCACCCACCAGCAATCGCGTGTGAGGTGAAAATTGCGCCTGAGAATCGTGGCGTAGCTGGACTGAACCAGATGCGCCGCCATCAGGATCGCGTCCACCGCCGCTATGTCGGAATCAGCCATGTTGCGAATGAAATGCATCATGATCTTGTCATTGTCGCGCAGCACAGCTTGGCGCGGCCCCGTTGATCTTGAGTTATGCCGCAATACACCCAGGAACCACAACTGACTAAACGCTTTAGGCGGCTTCGAGCTCGAAACGCTCACGGCACCCTAACGCCGTCGCTATATTCACTAGGAAGTCGAGCGAGAACCGCGAGACTCGACTGCGGAGCAGATCGTTGATTCGAGGCTGTGAGACACTGTCCCATGTCATCGTCCTCCGGAAGCCTCTCGCTTCTTTGATCTGTCCGAAGACCGGCTCCACGATTCCTTGCCGCTTTTGGTAGAGTTCTCTACTTGCGTCAATTGCCAGCTTTTCTCTCATCGCCTCTGCCGCTTTTTTGCGGGCGCGCATTGCTGCCGGAACTTTCGCCGCAAGGCCCCGTATGGCGGAAGCGGCTTCAGGCGCAACCTCTACCCGACCCTTGTCCAATACATATGCTCCCGCCCACAGCTTGCGGGGCTTCATTTGCCGCGATCGTATGAAGTAATGGAAAAGCTCCAGCCGATTCGTTAAACTGTGAATCGCGAATCCCATGAACACCACTCTCGTCGTCGGCGCCACCGGGCAACTTGGCCTTGCCACTATCCACGAATTGCTAGCCCGCGGCCGACGCGTCCGCGCCTTGATCCGTAACCCGGATTCAGCACATCACTTCAACTCCATCGGCGTGGAGACCGTGCTCGGCGACCTCACGCTTCGCGATTCGCTCGACTCCGCCTGCCGTGACATTTCCTCGATCGTCGCCACCGCCAACTCCGCCGTCCCCTCGCGCAAAACCGATACCTTCAGTTCCGTTGAAGGCAACGGCTATCGAAACCTGATCGCCGCTGCGGTGCAGGCGAAGGTATCCCGTTTCGTCTACACTTCCGTACGTTTCCCGGCCGCCGCCCCGCTATCGCTATTCTTCAAGCTCAAGCAACAAAACGCGAAGCTCATCAAAGAATCCGGAATGGATCATGTAATCTTTGAGGCTGACATTTTTATGGATGTTTCCTTTGCCATGATGGGCAGCCGTATTCCCCTGCGCAACGCCAGTAACCCAACCATCCTTCGGCCCTTCAAGTTCGCCCGCAACTTCTTCCGCAGAATCGAGAACAGCATCGAGACAGATCGCGTGGCCCGCATCCCCGGTGACGGAACCACTCGCCACGCCTTCATCTGTGTTGCCGATGTTGCCCGCTTTCATGCCGCCGCTGCGATAGGCGGGCCTTCGGGAATCTTTCCGCTTGCAGGCCCTGAAGCTCTCACTTACGTCGACATCGTTCGG
Source organism: uncultured Bryobacter sp. (assembly GCA_964653845.1). Lineage (GTDB taxonomy): Bacteria > Acidobacteriota > Terriglobia > Bryobacterales > Bryobacteraceae > Bryobacter. Next base: position 2,723 of record CAZZGS010000324.1, on the reverse strand, counting down.
ATTTACGAAAAGCTCCTCGGCTATAACCTGAAAATCTCGAAGACCCCAAAGCTTGTGTTCCGGATTCTATCGACGGTCCTTC
>CAZZGS010000324.1:0-2631 GCA_964653845.1 uncultured Bryobacter sp. | reverse complement strand
GGAGCTAACCTGATGTGGCTCAACTATCTTTCCTCAACTGAAAATACGTTACCCGCCCTCGCCACCTCCAAAGCCTTTAGTATCGAACTCACCACCGCCGAATCTTTCCTTCGTGAAAAAGTCCTGGCCATAACCGCACAGAGTTGAATTGGGGCCTTCAAGCCGTATCGAAGAACCCATCACTGCCGGAAGGGGATGCTTGAAAAGCGGAATGGAAAAAGGGCTGGCAACCGTCCTGATGAATCTTGGTGAATCCAAAGCCGCCCTTGAAGAACTGGAACGAGCAGAGTCACTCAAATCCGGCATGCCCGAAAACCTCCTTGAGCTAGGCCGCGCCCACACACGCTTTCGCGAGATCCTCGCCATGCGGTGCCAACCCGCACATTGAATTCAGATGGACAGTTATGACCAGCCAACGTCACTTGGCCATATGTTGGCAACGCTGGACAACCCGCTCTCTGGAATTTGCCCATAATTCTCCGCTATCAAGCTCGGCCCTGAACGTGCTCTCTACGCTTGTCAGGCACGCAATATCGCCGCAAATCAGTCAGTCAGAGCGGCAATTTGCAAGAGACAACACTTTGGAGGAGATTCAAATGAAAACAGCGATAGGCATCGCCTTAATGGCGGGTACATTATTCCTTGGCGGATGTACCTTGGCTCCGCAACCTGCGGCGCAGGGTCCCGCCGGTCAAGCTGGCGCAACAGGCCAGGCTGGCCAGACGGGTCAAGCCGGACAGCCTGGACAAATGGGCGATACGGGACAAAAAGGTCAAACTGGAGACCAGGGCACTCCTGCACCTTGCCCCCCTGGCCAGCATCGCTCCACCAGCGACACAGGAAAGGTCGTTTGCCTGCCAGACTAGCTGTTAACCTTAAGTCCGAACACGGGCCTACTCGCTGATGGTCACCAGTCTTCAGGGTTTGAACGAATCCCCGATGCACTTGTCGAAAACTAGAGCGGCAGTTTTTTTAGACTCAACCGGAAAGCGCGCAAGTCCTGTCACGATGCGCCCCGCTCTCCCACGAACAACTCAGCTTCAGTTCCTTGTCCAACTCGCGCATACAAATCTGGGCGAGGGCAATCTTTTTAAGATCTTTCAAGTATCAGCCTGATTTTCCCTTCACTCCCCGACTGAGAGATCCCGCTTTCGTGCATCAAGTCTCCATCGCACGGGCAAAGAACGGGACTTGCCAATCACAAAGGGCGGACAGGTTCTTTCTTCCAGGCTGCGATGAAATCTACGCAACGAATCGACGCACGTCACCTGTTCGCAAACAGCTTGAGCTTTAGCCGATCAGGTGGCGAGCACGGCCCCGGTCCGCGTGCCAACGGCACTGGAAAGGCAGATCAGCGACTGGCTTACCGAGAGCTGCGACGAGGCGATGAGCACTTCGACGCTGGTCCTCATCTCGCCAATTAGGCCCGATATAGTGTCCGCATATCGCGAAGCTGGATTAGAGGTATCGAATTGCAGCAATTGCATCTCGCAGCGATATTTGGGATCGAGGTAGGAGGGTAGCGGCTGTCCGCCATCTCCGAGACGGCTGCCGCCGAGCTTTTGCAGGATAGCGGACGATGCATGGCGCATGGTGGCTGTGCTTATGCCGACAGTACCGCCGAGGATCTCGCCGAGGGCGTACATCGATAACACCGTTCTTACCGCTTGGGAAGTGTTTCTGCAATGCTTTGAGACACACCAGCCACCTAGTTCGGCAAATCGCATTTTGCGGCTACGGGCCGAGTGGATTGCATTGGAGACGGCACTTCGCAAGCTGGCTTGCCACAGCGGATGTTCAGCCAATGCACAGGTGGCAGCAACAGTGCTTTCAAATGAAGGATTCGAGTTCTCATGGTAACGGGCGCAACTCAGGATCTGGTCGTCTGCGTCGAGAGTGAGAAAGTGCCAACTGTCGAGGTCAATAGCTTCCGCATGACGGCCGTCCGAACTGAGATCATGCGCTTGGATCGCTCCGTCACTCAGGTAGTTTGATCCCCGGAAGCGTTGAAGTTTGGTAAGTAGCTTTCCGTGCCGGGCGGAGGAATGCGAGGTACAGGAGAAATGATAAACCGCCGACTGAGTGACTGGGGCGAGAAGTACCCTTCGGCGATGCGAACCCGGCAACTTCGTTGGCATTCCATGAAGTGGTGCAAACATTCTCTAAAGCTCCCTCAGCTGGGTATAGCGACCCAGCAAGTTGATTACTGCGAACTAGTAGTACCGGTACCGTATGGTCTTCAATACCGAAACTTAGCTTATCACTGATCGTCATCAACGGGCTATATCTTTAGTGGAATGTTGAGATATTTAGGATGTGAAAAAGGTTAGTAAAGGCTGTAATGGCCTGGGGAGAGGAATGATTGGGGGTCGAGGGCGGCTTCAAGGGGAGAGAGGGCGCGGAGTTTTTGGTGTTTATCCCAGAACTGCATGGATTGGACGCCGAGTCGGTATGGAGGGAAACCTGCGGCCATCAAGCGCTCGTTGAGGAGGTTGTTTGTAGCGAGCGCCTTGTCGTCCTCTCCGGGCAGATCTCGGTCGTAACTGATCGAAATCACTCCAATGAGGGCGCGAGGAGAAACAAGCGTAAATGACAAAAACGGCTCAAAACCGCCTGTAATAAGGGTTTCTG
>CAZZGS010000323.1:5231-5566 GCA_964653845.1 uncultured Bryobacter sp. | reverse complement strand
GCCGATCAAGGCGACTATTTGGGATACGTGCGAGTTACTGGACGACGGCGCGCTGGCGTCGAGTTGCTTGACCCCATCGAATCGATGTCTGTACCTCCGAATTACGTTTCACAACCTCTGCTTCGACGCGGGCAGTAGGCCGTGACGGGCGATAACACTGTGCAGCAAAGCCCTGATATTCTTAAGCGGCGCATGGGCCGGGAGCGCGCAGGTAAAGAGCGGAGGGCAAACGACAATGAGGGATAAGAGGATCTTGTTCGCCACGCTCGGGTCTTTGGGGGATCTTTATCCCTACCTTGCCGTAGCTTCGGAGATGCAACGCCGAGGCCATCAGG
>CAZZGS010000323.1:0-5221 GCA_964653845.1 uncultured Bryobacter sp. | reverse complement strand
CTATATGCTCCGGGACGTCATGCTTCCGCCAATTCGCACGAACTAAGACAATCTGCTGCAGTCAGCCTCTGATGCGGATCTTCTGGTGACCCAAATGTTGGCCTATGCCGGTCCGCTGGTGGCAGAAAAAACCAGGATTCCCTGGGTCTCGACAGTGCTGGCGCCTCTTTCGTTCTTCTCTTATCGGGACTCACCGGTTCTCGCCGCGCGCCTCCGAACGGTGCGGGAAACCGCCCCGTGGCTGAACGCTTTGATTAACAAAGTTGCGCGTTCCACCACGCAATCATGGAACGAACCCGTCTATCGACTTCGGCGCGAACTCGGGCTCCCTGAGGGCCGCGAACCAATCTATGAAGGGCAGCACTCTCCCACTTGTGTGCTTGCGATGTTTTCTCCCGTGTTGGCCGAGGCGCAGACGGACTGGCCTGCGCAGACCCGGATCAGTGGTTTTGCCCTCTGGGATGAGGCTGCGGAAGGTGCGACTGTGCCTGCAGAACTCGATCAATTTCTGGCGGCTGGGCCAGCGCCTGTGGTTCTCACGTTGGGATCTTCTGCAGTCCTAAATCCCGGCCGATTCTATGCAGAGAGTGCCGAGGCCGCCCGTCAATTGGGAGTTCGCGCGGTTATGCTCGATGGCGAAGGAGAATCAGGACAACGGATCGATCGGGACATTCTGCGCTTGGTATACGCGCCACATTCGTATCTCTTCGGAAGAGCCTGCGCAATCGTACATTCAGGGGGCATCGGAACGTGCGCACGCGCAATGTGCGCCGGTCGGCCAATGCTGGTTGTACCCTTTGCCTACGATCAGCCGGACAACGCAGCGCGCCTGATTCGACTAGGCGTAGCCCGGACCATCGGTGCTGCTTCGTATACTGCTGCCCGTGCAGTGAGAGAGCTTCGAAAACTCTTGAACGACCCTCAGTATCAAACCAACGCGGACCGCATTGCCCGGATCGTGAAGGCCGAAGACGGCACCGGCATTGCGTGCGACGCGTTGGAGCAGCACCTTTGAGGGGAAGCTGATGAACAGCATTCAGTTGTTTGAGTTTCTGGATCAATCGTGGCTGCCGGGCAGGCTTCGCGCGGCCGCAACCAGGTATCTCACTGCGGCTCACGCCACTACCCCTTCCGGCGCTCTGGGCGGCGATTCTGGCCCGCGTTCTCGATCAATGCCAGGTTGACCGGATTGTCGATCTCGGTTCCGGCAGTGGCGGCCCAATGGATCTGGTGTTAGTAGAACTGGGGAAGCTGGGACACACGCCGCAGGTGACGCTTACGGATCTACATCCGCTGCCATCGTCGCCCCCTGCAATCCATTACTGGCCACAGCCCGTATCCGCTGCAAGCGTGGCGCCGCAGCTCCAGGGCATACGTACTCTTTTCTTGACCTTTCACCATTTTGCTCCACCCATGGCTCGGGCAGTTCTGCAGGACGCGTTCCGCCAACGGCAAGCCATCTGTATCTTGGAGGCTACGTCGCGAACAGTGCCGGCAGTTGCCGTATCGTTTCTCATTCCTATATTGGTACTCCTGCTGACGCCATGTATTCGACCAATCGCGATGTTTCAGGTTATCTTCACCTACCTGATACCGGTGATCCCCCTATTGGCATTCTGGGACGGGCTCGTGTCTCAACTACGAAGCTATTCGATGGCCGAACTGAAAGACCTCGCCGCCGATTTCACTGCGCCAGACTACGAGTGGGAGTGCGGTCTCATCAAGGCAAAGGGTATTCCGTTCAAGACCAGCTATCTGATCGGCCGTCCGACGCTGCTCGCCCAAGATGAATTAGAGCTAAAAACCAAGTTTCAGATTGCGGACATCGCGAATGTGCTTGAATCCTGAAGCACGGGCAATCCGGAAGTTGGCATCCTTCGCTTGATAGAACCAACAAAACAGCGCAAGGGCAAAAGAATGGCCCGGTGCCAAGCGAGGTACCACGGCAGGGCGTAGTCTGCCCCGTCTCAAGTGGTCCGACGCCTCGCGCAGTTCGATTTTCAGGAGCAAGAAGGACAGTAAGGATTTCATCTTTTTTTGAAGCAGGTGCATTGTGCACTTGATGGCCACAGCATTCTTGAATTAGTTTTCATGTTTAGAGACAGACAAACGGACTACAAAAATGAGTAGAGGGAAGCCGGCGGATTTAAGTTGACAAAGTTGTAGTTGGAGCGGCTTTGTGTCGCAGAATTGCACTCGGTGTGTTGGCCAAGAAATTAAAATTTTCTGGCAACGAAACGGAGAGCAATTCGCTCTTCAAAGCGGGTCTAGTTCCACGGAGCCAACCCGAGCGGGCCGCCCGCCGAAGCGATTGAACCAAGAAGCAATGAGAGGAATCAGATTATGAACAACGACACAATGGCTGGAAACTGGAAACAATTTAGTGGGTCGATCCTGGAGAAGTGGGGCAAGCTCACTAATGACGATCTGGATGTGGCAGCCGGTAAGCGAGAACAGATGGTTGGCAAGATTCAAGAGAAGTACGGAATTGCCAAAGAAGAAGCCGAAGAGCAGTGGGACGAATTCACAACGAAACACAATATCGGCTAAAACCCGAATCTGTGTTGTTTACAATGGGGCCAACGCTTGAATCGTTGGCCCTTTTTTAGTGCGGACTTAGCGGTAGAAGGGCTGCCAGGTCAGCCAGCGGGGGCCATAGCGAAGAGGCGGAGCACCGACCTCGTGGGCTCCGAGGTCTGGGGCTTTGCCGATGAAGCCGTCGTTGACGCCCGGGATTGCTATGCCCGCATCTACTGCTTTGCTGCCCGGCTTGAGCTGGAGGTTGATGTCCATGGCGTGATAGACGGCGTAAGGCTTCGATGGGTCTGGGGGTGTCAGGCCAACAAAGATGTCATAATCCACTTCGCGGCTGTGCAGTTCCTGGCCGGTGGCGGCTTGGAATTCAGCTAGTGTGGCAAAGTTCTTCCAGTCGCCTGGCTTGGGCTCGTAGATCTTTTGCCCTTTCGCTGGGAAGAGCCAACCGTACTGCTCTTTGACGCCTTTGTTGGGGCGGTAGCCATTGTAGTCGCTCGAGTTGATGTCGGTGGCATTGCCTACGTGCATGATGCCCTTATCTGGGGTATCGCGGCCGAGGAAGAGGTTGTTGCGGTAGTGCATGTTGGACGAAGTGTCTCCAGCGTTGTGCTCGCCGATGATCGTGTTGTGATACACGAACAAACCCGCGGGCTTGCCGGAGAACTTGAAGGCCACGCCATTGGGAGAGTGATAAAGGGTGTTGCGAATGAAGTAGACAGGGCCACCGAAGACGGGCTGCGAACTGTAGCCGCCCATGGCTGAATTGGTGCCACGGTTGTTGAAGACACGAACGTTGTGGACGCCGCCATCCGTCTCGACAAAGTCGTCATTGAAGAGGTGCATGTCGTTGTTGTAGATGTCGATGGAGGAGGCGCGCTGATCGGGGTCGGTAGGTGGGGTTCCATAGGTTGAGATGCCTAGCGCATCGTGGAAATAGGCTATGGCGTTGTGGGCAATGACGTGGCCCTGGCCATAGACCTTGATGGCGTAATAGCTCACCATGCGGTGCGATTTGTAGAGGGGCTCCTTCCAGATGTTACCGCCAGGTTGGCGCTGACGACCGCCCCAGCCGATGAGGCGGAAGCGATCATCGCGGCCGAGGAAAAGATTGTCCGCAATATAGAAATCGGAAGAGCCAGCGAACTCTGTCCAGACGCCGAAGCCGATGTTTTCGAAGCGGCAGTTCTTGACGGTGAGGCCTACGGCGCCGATGACTTCTTTCTGCCCGGCGAAGATAGCGACGTCGGTGTTACGGAAGGTGAGTCCGTCGATGATGTGGTGCGCGGAGGCCATGACATCGAGGAGGCGGTGGTTGTTATCGCCATCGAGGATGACTTCGCCGTCACCGGCAGATTTGATTGTGATGGGCTTGTCGACCGTGCCTTTGAGGGTAAGAGACATAGATCCGTCAAAGGGAGTCATCATCGGGTCGACGTAATCGAGACGCTCGGGACGGTAGAGGCCTGCGTGCAGAAGGAGGGTGTCGCCGGGCTTGGCGCGACGCTCCCAGACGACAGACCAATCCCCGAGGCCGGCACCGTAATAGGCCTCAAGAATGCCGGTGAAGTTAGGCTCAAGACGAGGGCCGAAATAGTCGGGCGGGTAGACGTGGAGAGTTCGACCGCCTTGGTAGGGTTGGGGCTCTGTGCGGGTCTTGACCTTGACGGTATGAGTGGCTTGGCCGGAGACGCCGTCGGGGTCTGTCATCACGAAGTTGCACTCGTACTCAGTGCCGGGCTGGACGTTGAGGATCGAACCGGCGAAGCCCTCAGGGACGGTGTAATCGAGGTTCTCGCGACGGCGGTAGACGTTTTCGCCACCAATACGGACGAGGGGGAGTGCATTGCGCCACTCGCTGTCGCCAACCTTGCGGTATTTAACGGCAACAGTGGCATTGCGATTGGCGTCGCCAGCGATGGGCCATTCAAAACCGAGGTTCAAAAGCGTGGCGTGTTCGACGTGGAATTTTCCAGGTTGAGTCGCGTTCTGTGCCAGGGCGCACGAGGCCACCAGCAGGAGGAGGTACAGCGATCGGAAGCGCATAGTTGGGCTAATTATATACATAAGTTCATTTAGGCGGAAAATTCGCTTTTCTGGCTGTAATAGACTATCGCTTGTGAGAAGCCTGCTGCTCGGATTGATCGTTGTCTTCCCTTTGCCGGGAGACCCTGGCGTCGAATATTTCGAGGCGAAAGTGCGCCCACTGTTGGCTACCAAGTGTTTCGGTTGTCACAGTGCAAAGCTGGCTTCGCCGATGGGTGGTTTGCGGTTTGACGATCCGGGTGTGGTGCGGTCGACAGTAAAGCCAAACGAAGCCGATTCCAGCCGGCTGATTCAGGCGGTGCGTTATCAGACGATTGGGATGCCGCCGGGCGGAAAGCTGAAGGACGACGAGATCTCGGTGCTTGTGAAGTGGGTGGAGATGGGAGCGCCAGTGCCGGAATCTGTTGTATCGAAATCTGCTGTCACGCACGGCCCAGTTACGCATTGGGCCTGGCAGCCGCTAAAACCAGGCAGTGGCTCGATCGACGAACAGGTGCGCGTGAAGCTTCGAGAGAATGGGCTCAGTGCCGCTGCACCGGCAGGCCATCGCACGATCATTCGGCGTTTGAGTTTCGATCTAACTGGCCTGCCGCCCAGTGGCGAAGATTTTGGACTGCCGATAGAGAAGGCAGTGGATCGGTAT
>CAZZGS010000322.1:0-5594 GCA_964653845.1 uncultured Bryobacter sp. | reverse complement strand
AACCCGCTCTATGAGGATTGCTCAGATTTTGCCGAGGGCCTGGCAGCGGTACGGTGGTATGGGCGTTGGGGGTTTATCGATTCTCAGGGGGCTTTTGCGATTCCTCCGCGCTACCAGGAAGCGCGAAGTTTTGCCGATGGCTGGGCCGATGTTCGTCTGGGTGCGCGTTGGGGCAAAGTAAATCCAGCCGGGGAACTCGTTTTCGATCCGACAGGCAGCGGGCATCATATCTCTTAAAGAATGTCCTAAAAAGAAAGGACCGCCCAATTGAGGACGGTCCATAAAAACTGCTAAGGAGAGGGACAACTGACAAAAATTTATTGCACGTTGGGGTTGGAAGCCCCGCTCGTGCGGAATTCGTATTGCTGAATTTCAAGAGCCGCTTTACCGTCTTCGCAACGCACCACGCGTCCACGGGCTACCAGCTTCAATGGGGTTTTGTTGTTCAACTGGGCCGGCCAATTGATAGATACTTCCACTCTTTTGCCAGGAATGAGGAAATGTTCTGAGGTGAATAAGACACCCGAGCTGCTCATGTTAACTGTCTTGCCTGCGCCTGCTTCATCCGCGCTGCGCTTTGACAAAACCTTGTAGCGAACCTCTCGCTCGATCGGAAACCGATCTGAGGCCCGGCGATCACTCGCGTCCTTGACGCCTCGACTGCTGCTTTGCATTCCAAACACTATGTTGTTCTCCTGACACTGTTAAGGATGCGCCATAAGGCGAAAATCATCAATCCCCTATTGGGTCTAATTTTACTGAGTACAAAAGTACTAATTTTGAATGCTTTAGAATGCTATCTATGCCACTCTCAACGAGCCGATACACATTCTTGTTCGCCTTTTCTTTGCTTTTAGCTCCCGGATTGATGTTTGCCGAGAAAAAAGCAGTGCTTCCACCAGGTGCTCCTACCGCTGGACCTTACTCGCCTGGAATCCTTTCTAATGGCACCCTCTACGTTGCTGGCCAGATAGGCCGTGACGCAAAGGGCAATATCCCCGACAATTTCGAAGAAGAAGTAAAGGCTTGCCTCGACAACATCGACCGCATCCTCAAAGAAGCCGGCGTGACTCCGGCCAACGCAGTTGCAGTGCAGGTTTACTTGACCGACATGGATCTCTTCGACCGCATGAACAAAGTGTACATGACGTATTTTCCGGAACCTCGCCCGGCACGTACAACGGTTGGCGTGGCCAAGCTGGTTGGAAAGTCGCGGATCGAGATCACCGTTACGGCTGACGCTACCGGAGCTAAGAAGAAGTAGCCTCGCGGCGTTTCTTCCAGTCCTCGAGTCTTTCGCGAATTTTGGCTTCGACGCCCCGGTTGGTCGGGTTGTAAAACTCAGTCCCCTCCAGGCCCGGCGGCAAACACTTCATGCCCACCACTGCGTCCGCGCTCTGGTGGGCATGTTGGTATCCAGTGCCGTAGCCAAGCTCCTTCATCAATCGGGTAGGCGCATTGCGCAGTTGCATGGGCACAGGCTCGGCCAGACGCTCTCTGGCTGCAGCCTGTGCCGCTTTGAGCGCCTGATAGGCAGCGTCGCTTTTGGCCGCCATCGCGAGATAAATTGTGATCTGAGCAAGAGCCTGATCGCCTTCTGGCTCGCCTAGAAAGTGAACTGTCTGCTGGCAGGCGATGGCTTGTTCGACGGCTCGCGGGTCGGCAAGGCCGATGTCTTCGACAGCCATACGCACCAGACGGCGGGCAAGGTACATGCGATCTTCACCCGATTCAAGCATTCGGGCCAGCCAGTAGATGGCGGCGTCGGGGTCGCTGGATCGAACGCTCTTGTGGAGTGCGCTCACCAGGTTGTAATGTTCTTCGCCGCTCTTGTCGTAGAGCAGCATCTTGCGTTCGAGAACGCCTTCTAGGCTCGCCTGCGTGATGCGACCGCCGTCGGCGACAGAGCCGGCCATCTCCACCAGGTTCAGCGCATTGCGGGCATCGCCATTGACGAAGCTGGCGATCATTCCGGGGACCTGCTCGTCAGCCTCGACGCCCATCTCTTTGAGGCCACGGTTTACCAGTTCTGTCAGTTCTTCGATCGACAGTCCGCGCAGGGTAAAGACTTTCGCCCTGCTAAGCAAGGCCCCATTTACTTCAAAGCTTGGGTTTTCGGTGGTGGCCCCGATGAGCACGATGTCGCCCCGCTCGACATAGGGCAAAAACGCATCCTGCTGAGCTTTGTTGAAGCGATGAATCTCGTCGACAAAGACGACCGTACGACGGCCATAGCGCAGGTTCTTCTCGGCCTCGGCCATGACGGTCTTGATCTCTTTGATGCCGCTGAGAACGGCGCTAAAAGGGATGAAGTCGGCTTTTGATTCCGTGGCGAGCAGGCGGGCGATTGTGGTCTTGCCTACGCCCGGAGGCCCCCACAGGATCATGCTCTTCAGCTTGTCCTTGTCGACCATCATCCGGATCGGGCGGCCCGGTGCCAGCAGATGCCGCTGACCCACTACATCCTCAAGCCGCTCCGGGCGCAGACGTTCGGCCAGAGGCCGGGTTGCGGCCCCCAGATCTTGTGCGGCCGGCTCATCGCCAAAGAGGCTGCTCATCCAGCCTCGCCTCGTTGGCGTGCCGCCTCATAGAGAAATACCGCCGCAGCGATGGCCGCATTCAAGCTTTCTACCCCTTGAGTTGGGATACGGACGGGCTGTGTTGCCTTCCGAACCGCTTCACTGAGGCCTTGGCCTTCACTGCCGATCACAATCGCACAGGGGCCGCGCCAGTCGACGTCCTTGGCCAGCTTGCCGGTGTCGCCTGAGTCGCCTGCCGCTCCGTAGAGGGTCAGCTTCAATTCGCTCAATTCCCCGCGAAAAACTGGCAGTCGAAAGATGCTGCCAGCGGAGGCGCGAAGAACCTTGGGGTTGGCGAAATCAACCGTCCCGCGCAAGGCGAATAAAGCGGTTGCCCCGAAGGCTTCGGCCGAGCGAAGAATGGTTCCGGCATTGCCTGGGTCCTGCACGCTATCGAGGGCGACAATGAGCGGGTTGCCCTCAAAGAGCATCTTGCGGTCCCACTGCGGGCCACGCACCAGCGCCATGATGCCTTGGGGCGTTTCCATACTCGACAGATCGCGATAAACAGAGTCGGGGAGTTCGAGGATTCTGTCGGCCACCGCGCCTACTCCAGACAAGCCCTGCGCCGTGCCAATGAGGGCTTCAATCTTCATTCCAGTGGTAAGAGCTTCTTCGAGCAAGTGAAAGCCTTCCGCTACCAGGCAGCCATCTTCTGTGGCCGCCCCCTTCTGGATGGCCCTCTTTACGACTTTCATAAGGGGGTTCTGTAAACTCGAAATTCGCTCGATGCGCGATACGTCCATAGCTTCAGTAGACTAAATTCAAACCAGTTGAAGAAATTTTTGTCCATCGTCGCCATGATTTTGCTGGCGATCTGGGTCTACCAGGTCGCGCAAATCACGATTGCCGTGCGTAATCAGGCCCAACTGGACGAGGCGCGGCCTTCGGATGTGATTGTGGTTCTTGGGGCTGCCGAATACAAGGGGAAGCCGTCGCCGGTCTTCAGAAGCCGTCTCGATCACGCCTATGATCTCTTTCAGCGAAAGCTGGCGCCCCGAGTGCTGACCACTGGAGGCTCTGGTGGTGAACTTGTCCATACTGAAGCCGAGGTCGGTCGCCAATACCTGGCCGGGAGGGGAATTCCGGTGGAGATGATTTATATCGAGCCCGAGGGTGCCACTACAGCGCAATCTACAGCAGCCAGCGCCGAGATTATTAAACGGATGGGCTGGAACACCTGCATCCTCGTCAGCGACGGCTATCATCTCTTTCGCGCCAAGCGCATGATGAGTTCCTACGGCCTTGATTGTGTCGGTTCTCCACGTCAGGCAAAGGAGTTATCGAATTTCCAGACAGGCTGGCTTTATCTGCGCCAGGCCGTTGGCTATTCGCTCTTTAATCTGGGCCTACGCTTTTAGCGCGCGGGCGCTGATTTTGCGAAACTTCACCGGGCCGTGGTCGCCCTGGATCATGATTGGGCCTTTGGGTGCTTCGGGCAGATTCATTGCGGACCGGGTCGGGCCCTCGCACTCCACGTTCTCCTGCACCAGTTGACCGTTGTAGATGACCTTGAGGAACTTCGCATTTTCGGTTTTTTTGCCGCCGCTGAAGCGCGGAGCGCGAAACGAGATCTGGTAGCTCTGCCACTCGCCTGGAGCTTTAGAGGCATTCACGCGGGCGACGCTGCCGCCCACCGGTTTGTTGTCGATCCAGCGATGATAGATCGATCCACCGTCCTGGGTGCCGATCTTGGCGACACCGAAACTGTCGAAGATTTGCACTTCGTAAAGGCCATTCAGGTAAATGCCAGAATTCGATCCCTTTGGGATCTGGAACTCCACATCCAACTCAACATCGCCGAACTGCGCAAGAGAGACGATATTGTTCACCTTGCCGGCAGGGCCGTTTACGAGCAGGCCACCGTCTACGGTCCATTGCTGTGGCTTGCCGTCTTGCGGAAGCCAGCCCTTCAGGCTCTTGCCGTCGAAAAGAGGTTTGTCGCTGGCACCCAGCAGGGGAGCCGCAAGCAGGAGAAAGGATCTTCGTTGCATACTTTCTATAGCCTATGACTCTTTACGACTGGAATGAAATCCCCCTAGAAGAAGTGACGCCGTTTTTCGCCCGTCGCGTGATCCACACCGACGGCATGACCATTGCCCAACTTGAGCTCAAACAGGGTGGCCATGTCTCGCTTCACCACCACATCAATGAGCAAGTCTCAATGGTTCATACGGGCAAGTTGGCCTTCCACATGGGTGGAGAGGTTATTACGCTCGGACCCGGCCAGTCGCTGGTTATTCCGCCAAATCTGCCCCACTCGGTCGACGTCGTCGAAGACTCGATCGTCACAGACCTCTTCACCCCGCGTCGCGAAGACTGGATCAGCGGCAACGACGCTTACTTGCGGAAATAACCGGCTGGCCGCCACGCAGCGATAGCTGTGGGCAGTCCAGCTTTTCGTTCTGGGCATGGGGCTCTGCGATCCAAAGCTGCTTTATGTCTTCCGGGGGCCGGAACCAGATCACCCGCCCCTTCGGGCGTCTGCTCTCCACCCACAAGAGCCGTTTGCCGTCCCAGTGCAACTGCGCCGTTGCGCTCACCGGATGCTCATGAAAGGCATTGATCGCAAAGAGCCGCCAAGGCAGCTCAAAACTCACCGGGCTCTGGATCCAGTAATTGCCGCAGAACAGATCCAGCCGCCCGTCGCCATCGACGTCGGCCTGCAATAAGCCACCCTGCCAACTGGCTGTGTAGAAGGAGTAGAGATCCAAGTAGTTCCACTTTGTGCCCCAGGCACCGCTTGCTTCGTAAAAGCGAATGGCCATCCCGTAGGGCAGGATCATGATTCCACGGCGGCCAAATAGCTCAAGCGAATAACACTCGCGAGTCACTACATGATGGTCTAGCACCCACCTTGTGCCGCCCCGGCCGATTGCCACCAGCGCCCCTTCCACTCCGCCGCCTTCCACCGTCACCCGCTCCATCCGGCCATCCCGGTCCACGTCGACATCAATCGCGCAATGATCGATTGCAGCCGAATCAAGTGGCAAGGCGGGGCAGATCAGGAGTCCA
>CAZZGS010000321.1:0-5612 GCA_964653845.1 uncultured Bryobacter sp. | reverse complement strand
ATGATCTACATTGCGGCGGCAGCGGGCTTCATCCTTGCACTGAAATGGATGAGCTCGCCGGCAACCGCGCGACGCGGCGTTCTGGCTGGCGAGATCGGAATGTTGCTCGCTGTCGTTGGAACGCTGCTTCGATTTGAAGTAGTCGACTACACCTGGATCTTCGCGGCATTTCTATTGGGTTCAGCGATTGGCGTTCCTCTTGCCTACAAGATGCCGATGACGGCCGTGCCACAGCGCACCGCCATCTCACATGCTTTCGGAGCACTGGCTGCGGCGCTCATCGGAGTTGCCGAATACTACCGGGCCACGCCAGATCGCTTCGTGATGACGGCGCTGGCTGCTGAAGTTCTCCTTGGCTTTCTCACCTTCACGGCCAGCCTCATGGCCTTTGGCAAGCTGCAAGAGCTCCTGCCCACCAGACCCATCACTTACAAAGGCCAGAACGTCGTCAACCTCAGCATTCTTGGATTGGCTTTTGTCCTCGGCATGGCTCTGGTGGCCGATCCATCGCGCACCTGGCTCTTTCCGATCTTCTCGCTCTTGGCTCTCACTTTCGGAGTGATGCTGATCGTTCCGATCGGCGGGGCCGATATGCCGACGGTAATTGCCTTGCTGAACTCCTATGCGGGGCTCTCAGCCAGCGCCATGGGCTTCGCACTCGACAACAAGTTGCTAATCGTTGCGGGCGCTCTTGATGGATCTTCGGGCCTCATTCTTGCGATCATCATGTGTAAGGCAATGAATCGCTCGTTCAGCAATGTGCTCTTCGGTGCTTTTGGCCAAGTCCAAACTAGTTCGATTGCAACTGGAGAAGTGAAGCCGGTTCGCTCGGCGTCGCATGAAGAAGCCGCTGAGATTCTGGGGAGCGCACAGTCGGTAGTCATCATCCCCGGTTACGGCATGGCCGTCGCGCAAGCTCAACACAAAGTGCGCGAGCTTTTCGAAGGTCTCACCAAGCGCGGCATTGATGTGCGTTTTGCCATCCACCCGGTGGCTGGCCGCATGCCGGGCCACATGAATGTCCTGCTGGCAGAAGCGAACATTCCCTACGACCGGCTATTCGAGATGGACGAGATCAACTCAGAGCTGGAACATGTCGATGTGGCCCTGGTGATCGGGGCCAACGACGTCGTGAACCCTGCGGCCCGCAACGACCCAGGCAGCCCCATCGCGGGGATGCCCATCCTTAACGCCGATAAGGCGCGGACGGTGATGGTAATCAAGCGCGGGATGAGCCCGGGCTTCGCCGGGATCGAGAACGAACTTTACTACATGGACAAAACACTCATGCTCTTCGGCGACGCCAAAGGCTTTGTCGCGGGGATCGTGAAAGAGCTAAGTGCCGTTCACGCTTGAGGTTCTACCGCCATTGGCCGAATCGAAAGCACCAGAACAATCGAGAACAGGGCGACGCCCGCAAAGATCCCGAAGATAGTGATCAACGGAACTTGCGCATCGCGTAATACGCCGAAGCCCAGATCGGCCAGGCCGCCACAGCTAATGCTTACCAGGTTCATGATCCCGTACCCGGTGGCTCTTAAGTGAGGCCTGGTGATCTGACAGAGGATGGGCATGTTGTTGGTATCGAAGAAGCCCCAGCCAAGCCCGAACAAGACCAGGAAGCCGACGGCTACTCCGAGCATTCCCGTTCTCGGTGAGTAACCCACGCCGAGCATCGCGATCACAATCAATACGATGCCTAGCGCACTGGTATAGATGCGCCCGCGATCGGTGCGCTGCATCCAGCGATCGGCTCCCCAGCCTCCAACAAAGGCGGCCAGGATCGCAGCCAGCATCCAGTACAAAGTCGCCGAGACGCCGGCCTTACCCTGGCCGATCCCGAACTCAGCCTTCAGAATCGCCGGCATCCAGTCGCGCACAATCCAACCCGCCATCGCCGGCAGGGTGAAGTAGAAGACCAGAAGCAGGAACGAGCGATTCGTCAGGAGTTCTCGCACGGCACTCAACGGACTGTGCCGCTCGAGCTTCTCGACCATTGGCGCATTCTTCACCATCATAAAAAGCGGCACCGCATAGGCCAATCCAACGAGGCCGCAAATCTCGAACATCCAACGCCAGCCAAGATTAGGACTATCGGCTGCATAGCCGCTAAAGCCTCCAACAATCACACCCGCGTAAATGCCCATCTGGTGCATGCCAACGGCCCGGGATCGGGTGGTACCAAAGTGGTAATCGGCAATCAGTGCGAGGGCAGCCGGCAAATAAAACGCCTCGCTAATACCCATGACAGCGCGGGTGACCAGCAACTCGTTGTAGGTCGTCACTTGGCCCGTAGCCCAGGTTACCGCTGACCAGATTGCAAGACTAAAGGCAATCACGTGACGGCGGCTGAAACGGTCGGCCAGGTAGCCGCCAACCGGGCTCAAGAATGCATAGGTCCATTTGAAGAGCGCAAGGATCTTACCCCAGTTCGCCTCTGAACCGATGTCCGGAATATCCGTCATCAGCGAAAACTTCATAGCGGCCAGCATCTGGCGGTCCAGGTAGTTGAGCAATGCCACTGGCATCAGCAGAGCCACTATAAACCACGCATACTTCATACTGTTTCCGCCACCACTCTTGTTCATCGGCACTTCGGCGATTGTACCGTTTTGTGGTTGACTCAGGAAGCTGAAAGCGTTATTGCCTCTACGGCAGAACCTTCAACCCTTGCCGACCCGGTCTGAACTTGAATCACATGAGTCTGACCGTCATCAACGAGATGAAACTCTCTGGTCGTGCCTTCGCCACCATTCGTCACTTCGATGCGATACTCACTGCGACCAAAGCGGAAGGTGATTTCATAGCCCGGCCAGTCGGAAGGAATTGCCGGCTCGATGCTTAGTTTGTCGGCCTTCAGCTTAAATCCCAAAACTTCCTCAAGCCAAACACGGTACATCCAGCCTGCGGAACCCGTATACCAGGTCCATCCGCCTCGGCCAGTCTGACCTTCGAGGGAATAAACATCCGCGGCCACAGCGTATGGCTCGGTCAGGTAAGTGGCGCAATCCTCCGGCGTACGCGAGTGCTCAATCGGATTGAGCAACTGAAGAACTCTTACCGCCCGATCGCCGTCCTTCATTCGAGCGAAAGCCATAGCCACCCAAAGCGCAGCATGAGTATATTGGCCGCCATTCTCGCGCACTCCGGGCGGATAGCCCATGATGTAACCGGGATTTGGCTTCGATTTGTCAAATGGCGGCGTGAAGAGCAGCACGAGTTTGTCTTTGTCGTGAATCAGGTATTTTTCAACTGCTTGCATTGCCAGTGCCGCACGTTCGGGATTGCCGGCACCACTGATGACGGCCCAAGATTGAGCAAGCGAATCAATACGGGCCTCGGAGTTATTGTGAGAACCAAGCGGCGAACCGTCGTCGAAGAACGCACGCAAATACCATTCCCCGTCCCAGCAAGTTTCCTCAACCGTTGCGGTAAGACGTGTGGCGATTTGAGAATATCGGGCTGACAATTCAAGCTCGCCCCTTTTCGTGCAGAGCTTGGAGAATTTCTTCAGAACATCAATAAGAAACCAGGCTAGCCAGACGCTCTCGCCCTTGCCTTCAATCCCGACGCTACTCAAGCTGTCGTTCCAGTCGCAGGTGCCAATCAGAGGCAAACCGTGCGGGCCGGCAGTGATTCCCTTTTCGATTGCTCGACGGCAGTGTTCAAAAATGCTGGCCTGATCGATGGATACTGTGGGCTGACCGTAGATCTCGTGCTCTGTTTCTGAAAGAACCGGAGCATTGAGGAAGGGTGTTTCGGCATCGAGAACCCCTGCATCACCTGTAACATCGACGTATTGGCAGACGGCGTAGGGTAGCCACAGCAGATCGTCGGAACAGCGAGTGCGGACGCCCGCTCCAGAAGGAATATGCCACCAGTGTTGTACATCACCCTCATGGAACTGGCGTGAGGCAGCACGAAGAATTAGATCCCGTGCAACTGGTGCGGCGGCATAGAGCAACGCCAGCGCGTCCTGCAACTGATCTCGAAATCCGAAAGCTCCACTCGACTGATAGAGGGCAGACCGCCCCCAAACCCGGCAACTCAACGATTGATAGAGAAGCCACCGGTTCATCATCAAATCAACTGACAAAACCGGAGTCTTTACCTGAATTGTGGTGAGCATGTGATCCCACCAGTTCCGGGTACTTTCCAGAGATCGCTCGACACTCTCGGGATTTCGGAAATCTGCAATCAACTGGCGCGCGTGCGAAGTATCGTCTGCCTGCCCAAGCAGATAAACCACAGTTGTCTCTTCGCCTGGAGCAAGCTCGAATTTGGTCTGCAATGCCCCGCAAGGATCAAGCCCGGGCCCCGTTCGATTCGCGAGGGAGTCTCGACGCAAAGCTGCCGGTGCAGCAATCGTCCCGTTGCGCCCAAGGAAGACGGTACGATCACTCGAGTAGGATGTCGCATCTGGAGTCAGCGACGCAAAGGCGATGCGCCCCCCATAATCTGAATGATATGGATTGCGCACTAGCAGTGACTTTGAGACGTTGTCCCATGTACAAGTCACATGCATCTGCGTGGCTTCGCGATCTGAACCCAGGACGAATTCCGAGTAAGTAGTGACCGAGAGCCGCCGCCGCTGGGTGGATCGATTTCGAATACGCAAACGCTGAATCCGCAATGGATCGGCGCGGTCCGTCTGCAACGGAACGAAAGTCATGAGGGTCTGTTCGAGCCCGTGACTATTGTGTTCTATTTCTGTATAGCCTTGGCCATGACGAGCGCGATACGCATCCAGTTCGCGGACCGGAAGTGGAGTGGGCGTCCAACAGACCCCAGTCACCTCATCTCGAATAAAGATCGCCTCGCCCGCTGGATCCGAGACCGGATCATTAGCCCATGGCGTCAATCGATTGGATTGGCTATTGCCATACCAACAGCAGCCAGAGCCCGATTCGCTGACCATCGTGCCAAAGACGGAATTTGCCATCACGTTGATCCAGGGCAAAGGAGTCAAGGCGCTGGGGCCGAGGTATATTGCGTATTCGCGCCCATCGGCAGTGAAGCCTCCAAAGCCATTAAAGTAAGGCAGTTGCAGGAAGGGTAAAGGCGTAGAGGGCAATTCCTCGCCTCGCTTCACCAGCAACTGCGGCGGCAGCGGAAATCCTTCAGGAGGACTGCTAAGCTGCTTGGCTAGAGTCCCGCGGCTTGCACTCATTGCCACCTGCGCAGCGCAAAGAATCAAGTTCACATCTGCCTCGGGCAACTGATCGGCCTTGAACAAAAATACACCTCCAGGAGAATGCATTCCCGTGTGCAGAGAATGCGCCTCTGCCAAACGAAGCAACTGCTGGTGGAGGGGTTGTTCATAGCTGGCCGGCTCACGATTCAGGATGATGAGATCGGTCTTGAAGCCGTGCAGATGCCAGTACGTATGTGCGGCCAGCAATTCGCGAACGAAACTGAGACCCTGTGAATCGTCCACCCAAACAACCGCAATCGGCATGTCGCCTGAAATACCGTGCGCCCAGAGCCTCGACTGAGTAAGCTCATTCCGTCGCAGCCTCTCGGAGGGAGCCCGTAGACGAAGGTTGGGATACAGCATATGGCTGGCGAGTTCGGCAAAGCGCATCGCCGCATCGCTTTGGATTCCAAGATAG
>CAZZGS010000320.1:0-5626 GCA_964653845.1 uncultured Bryobacter sp. | reverse complement strand
CCAACAAAGAATCCGGCCAGCGTATGACGGGCAGGGAAGCCGGTATAGATACCGGCTTCCCTGCCCGTCATACGCTGGCCGGATTCTTTGTTGGTGACATCCATATTGAAGATGACGACGAAGGATTCCGGGTTGACGAAGGGGCCGTCAACGGTCATGGAATGGATCTCGTGAGCATTTTGCCACCATTCGCCTTTGGCGAGGATTGCGGCTTTGCCTTCGGTTTTGCGGGGCATTGGGCCATAGGCCATGGGTTCGAGGCTGGTGGCGTCGTCGGCGTAGAGGGTGGCGATTGCTTCGTGGAATTTGCCTTCTTTGCAGAGGGCAAAGAGTTGGGTTGCGACTTCGTTGGTGGTCATGTTGGGAGAGTATCAAAACTCGATGACTGTGGGATGAAACGGCGGCCGTTAGGGGATTCGTTTGTTGGCTTCGTTGAGACGGAAGCTGAGCATTGAGGCACCTTCGCGTTTGCCGATGACAAGCATGGTGCCGTCGTTGCCGAAGCTGAGGTCGATCTCGGTGATGCGGGTGGGTGAGGTTTCGAGACAGCGGAAGGGCGCTAGATAGTGAGTTAATACTTTGGAATCAGCGCGCTCCGTTCTAAGAGCCTGAAATCGTCTGTATTTTGCTATTGGCACCATCTCATTAACCTGCACGCATAGTTGATAGCCTTCTGAATCCTTGAGGGTGAATGCGTGCTGTGCGAGTGTTTCTCCCTTCTCGAGAATTCGCTTCCTGGACGCAGAGGTCCGGGCCGCCGGAACCACAACCTCGACAAAAGAATCTATGGCAGCTTCACGTACTTCAAAATTCGCCTCTAAGTTTAAATAACGATAGACTATTCGAAAAGGTCCGCTATCTTTGGGAGCTGAAGCAAACCCACCCGGTCGAGAGGAATCGAAGGTCATAGTTTTCACTTCGCCGGGTGAAAAGGTTGTTACTTCATCAGGTCCAAGGGGACTTAAATCTGCTGCTGGAGCTGAAAATGATTGCATAGACTGCATTGGATTGAAGCCCTTGCCGATGAAAAAGACTGAACCAATCCCGACATTGAAGGGATTAATGACGCGAAGGGCCGTCTTCTCAGGATTGCTAAATGTCACAGTTACTCGAATTTCCTCGCCAGGGAAATACGATGCCTTATCGAGGGAGATGAGGCCCAGCAACTTTGTTGAGGCGAGTCGAAGTTCGCGGTGTATCTTCACATTATTATCGGCTCTTGTTTGATCTTCCGCCAGGAGAGCCAAGGAAGCTAATACTACACTTGTAACTATGTTTTTCATTGGGAACACGCTTCATGTACGCATATATTCGTTTTTTGCTCCGCGCTAAACTTTATAGCTGAAGCATTGACATGCAAAAGACTTGGGGTCCAATCCATAATTGAATCAATCTGTTCAAACACTCTGACAATCGTAGCGGGTGTAATTGGATTTGTGGGGCCGGCGAACGGATTGTAAGGTCCAAACGATATCAAATCTATGTTCTCCAAATTGCTTTGCGCAGGACCAGGTGTGACCACGCCATCAAGAGCTCTCCCGCCAAACATGATTACTCCGGCGTGTTCAGGCCAAGACCGAATAGTTGGTTGATTTGGATCAGAATAATATTTGATTTTTAGATATAGCTTTTTAGTGTCTAGAGCATCGTCGGTAAATTGACTCATAGTCAAAAGCGTCATTGGAGCTGGCGGTGCCACATAGCTGCAACTCAGCCCCTTGCCGCAGTTCTGCCGCTCTGGATGATACAATCCGAATTGGTGGCCCGCCTCATGCGCAAAAACAAATGGGTAAATAAAGTCTGGAAAGAACCCCATATTTGTAATATAGAAATCAGCTATCTTGGATGAGTCATAAACTATTGGTTTTCCTGACATAGTGAATCCGTTTGAGTTAGCTGTTAGCGTTGGACTAAAACCTGAGCCAACAGGACCAGACTTGTACACCAAAGCAAACGATTGCCTTGGTGAGTCGTGGGATGAGTTTTTGGCTAATGGATCAACCCAAGGGACGGCTACATCAGTTCTCGAGAGTGAATTGGCTTGGCCTGAATTTACTTCTCGAATCTTGAGATTCGCCCCCTGATTACCTAATATAGAAGCGACATATGCGCTCATGTTAAATGGGTCTGCATCCCAAAAAAAGACGTCTTTGGCCTCTTTCGGGTCTGTCCGAGTCCAAACCACCTCAGTAGCCTGACTGGGCAGCGTTTGAATGTAATGGAATCCGCGATACTCGTCGTGAGCGGTGTAGCCATCTCCGACATGAGGCCCGCCGGGGCCTGGCTCAGAATCATCGTCGGCGTTGGCGATGGGGCCGACTCCAGGAGCCACCGTGGCTGTTGGGGGTCGCTCCCAGGCGTCGGCGATTTCATCGCAATCCTGATCCAAGGGTAGAGTTGCGAACTTAAATTCAGATTGACTTAAGCATGCGGGCTTTGCAACCTCATTGTTGTTCTCATCAACGACTAGATCTGAAGGAACCACTGTGCCGTCACTCAGCACGATTTCCGAATACACGCGCGCTCTTCCGCCAAAGTCTCGCGAGGTAATTTTGACAGTCGCTCCGATAAGGTCTTCTCCAATAGTCTCAACCATGAAGGAGCCGTCGGGTTGGAGCCCGCCGCTCGCCTTGAATTCGGAGAGTTCCTGCGCGCTCCCAAGGCCGTTAGCATTTGGATCGTTGCCAGGGTTGACTTCGTAGTCTGGAGTCGTTTCTGTGCCGTTATTGGATGAGTTTCCAATCAGGTGCGGCTTGTCGAATTCAAGTCTGAAACGAATCCTGCCGGAAATCAGAGCCTCACTATTCAGTGGAGAGCGCCTCAGTATTCTGGAACTGATCGTGGGATAGCAGTGCCCCGTATTCGCCGCTACATCGCATTTAGCGGCAGCATCACTTGCGTCTCTTGGAATAAAGAGTGGATTCACTTGTTCTATTACCATGCGGAAATTATAGTGAATACTGCCGTCGAGAATCAGACCTTCACTTTTAGACTGATCAGAAGTAGAAACGGCTATCACCACTTCAATTTGCATCGGCGTATTCCCCGTAGAAGCTGGGAGGTCCACTACCGTCTCGAATTGTTTCTCATAAAGACAGACTTCACCTGAGCTGTTGACGCTGGGTACACAATCTGGCGTTACCCCAAGAAAATCAATCTCAGAAACTAATTTGTGATTGGCGATTGTTCGAAAAGTCCCTCCATTTACACGCACTTTCAAAGTATAGTATTGCAGGGCTGCCAGGCCCGTGTCGTCCGATAAAGCCAGCCAATACTTGGCAATTGCATGCGTTTTCCCCGCCGGCAGCACGTCGGCAAAGCATCTTTCTTCAGTCTCGGTTTCAAATCCACTCATTCCATTGAAAGACATTGAAATCGAGGGGTCCAAGTAGGCCGGCTGTGAGTCGCAAGTTTGACCAAGCAACAAATTAGAGCCAGAAAAGCTAGATACACAAAGGAGCGCCTTCAGGAATATTGAGCAGAGTTGGGGCGCATGAGAAAGTTTCTGAAATCGTTCCGCAAATGCCATACGGAAAGATTAGGGCACTATCTTTTTTTTACAATAGAAAAAGTGTTTCTATTTAGTTAATTGATGATCCTAGCGCTGATATAAAGAAACTTGTGGGATCGAATAAGGTGAGCGATCGGAGAAGATATCTTCAAAAAGCGCGAGCGTGGGTTGATGGATGTGTGTATTGGACGCCAGTAAGTGGTTGCTGGTGATGATGTGGTGTGGCGCCCCATGCATGTCGGTGATCATGCCTCCAGCTTCTTCTACCAGTAATCGCCCGGCAGCCATGTCCCAGGGGTTCAGCCCAAATTCCCAGAAGCCCTCGAGGCGGCCCGCAGCCACGTAGGCGAGGTCAATGGCGGCAGAGCCAGTGCGGCGCACTCCGTGCGAGATCATTGCGAGCTGGTAGTAAAAATGAATGTTGACGTTCTGGTGGCGGCGACGGCTGGGGAAGCCGGTCGAGTAAAGCGAATCTTCGATCGCGTTGGCTTTGGAAACATTGAGGCGCTCGCCGTTGAGATATGCGCCGCCTGATTTCTCGGCTGTGAACATCTCGTCGCGGGTGGGGTCATAGACTACGCCAGCGATCATCTCGTTGTCTTTTTCGAGAGCCATCGTGATGTTGTAGATGGGGAAGCCGTGAGCGAAGTTGGTGGTGCCATCGACCGGGTCTACGTACCAGCGGTAGCCGGAATTGGAGTGGGTGTTGTTGCCCTCTTCGGCGACGATGGCGTGGGTGGGGAAGGCTTCGCGTAAGCGGGTCGTAATCAGAATTTCGCTCTGACGGTCTGCCATCGTGACCAGGTCGGATTCGCCCTTGAGCTCAAAGCCGATCTTTTGGCGCTGGAAGCTTTCGACAATGACAGCAGCTTCACGAGCGATTTTCACGGCGGTTTCTACGTAGTGGTTCATTCCTGGACTTTTTCTTCAGCAACGTACTTGATTTCTTCTTTGTAGATGAGCAGACTGGCAGAACCTGGCTGGGCAAGCCGGATTATCTCGGCATCGAAGATCTCGACTGTGCCCTGAAAGGATTTGCCGTTGAGCATCTTTACCTCGACTGGTGTTTTGGCTGCGGCAAGCTTGCGCAGGTAGCCGTCTTCAGCCAGGGTGAGGATCGGCGCTTTGGTTTTAGGTTTGGCTTTGGCCATGTAGAGAGACTAGAGAGTCTCTTCATAGTAGCCAGTGCGCGCGGAGACCCGCAAATCCGGACGGCGGACTTTCACTTCCAATCGATGAAAAGGGTTGCCTTTGACGGACTGGCTCTTGGGGTAGTAAGCGAGGAAATATTGGGTGCGCAGGTCTCGGAGGATCTCGTCGAAAGCCTGGCCGAGCTTCTCGTATGTGGCCGGTTGGAGGACACGGCCGCCGCTGCGCTCTGCGATCAACTGGAGGGCGTTCTCACCGCCCGTGTTGCGGCCCGCATCGTTGGTGATGGGCGTCACGAGGATGGGATAAACAGCGGCCTGGGCGCGTTGGACGGCGATGTTGGCAGCGTTGAACTTCTTGTAGGAGGCAGTGTCGCCACCGTCTGAGACGCAGATGATGACCTTACGGCCTTCACGGCCTTCGAGCTCTTCGCTAGCCAGATAGAGGGCGTCGTAGAGGGATGTGCCGGCACCGGTCTTGATGTCGCGGACGGCGTTTTCGAGGCGCTGGATGCGGCGCGTGAAGCTGGCGATGATGTCGACGTTGTGGTTGAAGGTGATGAGGGCGAGAGTGTCGTCGGGATTGCCTTCTTTGAACAGCGAGCGGGCGAAGCGGAGGGCAGATTCGGTTTCGTACTTGAGGTCTTTGGCGACACTTGCGCTGATGTCGAGCATGACTATGACGTTGAGGGCCTGGGTTGTCGATCGCTCAAAGATCGGGATTTGCTGCTCGACGCCGTTGTCGAAGATCTGAAAGTCTTCTTTGTTGAGGCCGCCGAAGAGTTGGCCGTTTTGGTCTCTTACGCTGGCGAGGATGCGAATCAGTTTGACGTCTACGCGAAGGATCAGGTCTTGGGCGTGCAGGAGAAGGGGCGTTGCTAATAGAGAACGGCGAGTCATTGGGCAGGACAAGATGCGGGCGGGAGGCGCATCCTCTTCACGATAACAGACGTCGTGTTTCTTCGCT
>CAZZGS010000319.1:0-5640 GCA_964653845.1 uncultured Bryobacter sp. | reverse complement strand
CGGATCGACTTGCGCGGGTGTACCGAGTTGCTGGGGAATGTCTATTCCACCACTGCTATTGAGGATCAGAATTGACGCATCTGAGGGACGATCCACTGGCGGCCCTTCGTAGCCGTCGAGAATCCAGAGATTGCGGCCGTGGGGCTGGACGATTGATAAGGCGGCGTCACGCAAGGGGATGACCTGGTGCCGCGTGTTAATCAGTTGAACTGTTTCAAAAAATGGAGCGGCGAGTTCTTTGAATTCGTTAGCAACCTGAAGCCGGGTTGATGGGCAAGGGCAAGAGAGCGTTGTGCTTGCAGCATTGTCGATGAGCTGCTCAAAGAGCAAATCCCGCAGCTTTGGGGAAAGCAGTTGCGGCGAGGGACTGCTTGTGTATTCGACGTGCAGCCATCGCAATACCCATTGATTGAGCGCTCTGAGCGAGTGGGGTTCTTCCGCAACTTTTGCCTGCTGGAACAGCGGGGGCAAAGAGATGGAATTCAGAAGGCAGACGCCGATCAATCCAGCTCCACCTGCTTCGATCCTGCTCAGCAGCGGAGCCCATAACAATCGAGGTGAAATCTTAAATCCTTCGATGAGTGAAGAATGAAGCATGAGTACGAGCGGATCTTTTGATTCTGCGGCTTCAGCAAGATCTTCCTGAAAAGAAGTCGGCTCTGTTGAGACCCAGGCCAGATCCAGGTGCCGGATTCGCCCGAGGCGCAACCTGGCTTCAGCGGCGAAGAATTCGTGGCTGGCTGGATAGAGAACAGTGAGGCGCATCGACTACCAGCGCGGGAGCACTCGCTTCCAGTTTGGATCGACGTGCTTCTGCATCTCTGCTTCGTCGTCGCGCTTGCGGAAGGGGAGTTTGTTGTATCGTTCGACGCCACGAGCCACTTGGTCGTAATCAAGAGTGACGCCGAGTCCAGGCTTGTCAGTGATGGGCACTGAGCCGTTGGTGAATTTTACGCGGCCACCAACGATGACTTCATCGATTTCGGTCTGCCAGGGATAGTGCGTATCGCAGGCGTGGGTGAGGTGAGGCGAGGCACAGGCCGCATGAGCCATCGTCATCATGCTGACGCCGAGGTGGTTGTTGGAGTGCATCGAGAGGCCCATACCAAGCACTTCACAGAGTTCGCTCAATTGCTTCTGCTTGCGGATGCCACCCCAATAGTGTGGGTCGCTAAGAATGATCTGGACGGCATCGAGTTCGCGGGCCTGCGGAACGTGGGCGAAGCAGGTGGTTGCTACGTTGGATGCAAAGAGGGTGTTGACGCCCTCGGCCTTCAGGCGTTTGCGAACTTCGGCCATGCCTTCCATTGCGGCACAAGGATCTTCAAGGTATCCGCCGCCTGAGAGTTCTTCGCGCAGGGCCATGCCGACCTTCACGCTAGTGTCGACACTCCAGGCGCAGTTGGGATCGATACGGAGCGGGTATTCGGGGCCAAAGGCAACGCGCAATTGGCGGATGGTTTCGATTTCTACTTCAGGATCGAGAACGCCGCCCTTGAGCTTGATCTCATGAAAACCGTATTCAGCGATGAACTGGCGGCACTGCTCGACGATCGTTCCCGGGCTTAAGCACTCGCCGTATTTGTCTTCACGCGCATCTGCGCCCATCCCGCCGCCGCCTGCGTGTTTATAAAAAAGGTAGGCCGAGAAAGGAGCTGCATCGCGGGCACGTCCGCCAGCCAGATCGCAAAGAGGTTTGTTTACGGCTTGCCCAATTGCATCCAGACAAGCGACTTCTATCGCTGCAAAGGTGCGGGTGGATTCGTCGAGCGGGTTCTCGCCCGGCACGAGCATGGTTTGCGACCTTGCGCCACTCGGGTCGATCTTGCGATCAGAGTCGCTATGAAGGTCTTGCCAGAAGCGGGTGAGGTCAAAAGGATCCATGCCAACCACGCGCGATCGAATTGCTTCGAGTGCGGCAATAGGCCGGTCTCCACCGTAAGTTTCACTGATGCCAGTGATTCCGTCGGTGGTGATGACTTCAACAATCGTGCGAAGCGCGTAGGGAGCGTGGAGGCCATAGGAACTGCGTAATGGGCCATCCGCGATCGCCTGCGGGTGTAGGCGCAGTTCCTTGATCGTCATTGAATTTCGGAGAGGACTACTTGCGTGCGCCGCGTTGCGGGGACTTCACGCGGCTCTGCCGCAATTTCTTCTTCTTGCGGCCGGGCTTGGAAATGATGAAAGTGCCGCTGCCGATGTATTCGGCGCTGTAGAGTTCTGCTTTTGCCATAAACCAATAGTTTAACCGATTCGCCGCCCGAAGCTCAAACCAAGTCAACACTTTCATATCCTAGGATGATGCAGCGGCTCGAAAGCCTTCAGGTGCTACGTGCCCTGGCGGCCATTGCGGTAGTTTTTTATCACACCTTTTATTCTCTGGTCAGCCACGGCGACAGTTGCTGGCTGTGCCAGAACGAGAGCTGGCGCAAGAGCATGATTTTCGGCGTGGATGTCTTCTTCGTCATCAGCGGATTTATTGTCTCGACTGTTGCCGAGCGCGAGACCAGTGCCAGTCGCTTTCTAGTGAAGCGTATCTGGAAGGTGGTTCCTCTCTACTACGCAGTGTCCTTGATTGAGTATTACTGGAAAACCTCTGACGGAATCCAGCCTGCCTGGGATCAGGTTTGGAGGAGCATGGCGTTTATGCGCCAGCCTGCGGGGCCGGTGCTCATTCATGGATGGACGCTGGTGTACGAGATGTGGTTCTACGGAGTATTAACCCTGCTGTTGCTCATGGGGTTGAGGCACATCGGCTGGTGGGCTTGTGCAGCTATGGTTGCTATGGGGCTTTATCAATGGCCACTTTTGCTGCTATTCGCTGGAGGTTGTGCGATTGGTGAATTGGCAAAGAAAATTACTTTGCCTCGCTGGGCCGGTGTTCTCGTATTGGGTGCAGGGATTGGGTGGTGGATGTGGCTCTCATGGGAAGGATCGTTTTACCCGAGCACTTTCAACTGGGAGGCGGCCTTTGGCAACCACCGTTGGCGTGTGGAGCGTTATGGCCTACCGGCTTTGCTTGTTGTGGCCGGAACGGTAATGCCAGTCTGGCGCAATGCCAGCATGCCCAGCATCCTCGTCTTTCTTGGAGACGCTTCGTATCCGATTTATATTTGCCAACAGATCGGGCTGGTTTATGCGGGTGCCTATAGCGGAAAAGTGAACGGCATGCCGTACGCATTTCTGACAACGGCTTTGTGTGTGGCGATCGGGGTTAGCGTGCACCTGTTGTGGGAGCGTCCCTATGGACACTTCTGGCGTAAACTTTACGATCTTCCGGGTTTGCGGGCACCAGCGTTACGCGATACCCCCGGCGCTACATCTTGACCGCCGCGTAGAACGCTGCGGTAGTCCTGCCAGTTTCGCGAGAAGAGGAAGAAAGTTATTCCCAGCGCAAAGAGGCAGAATCCTAAGACGGCAATGATGGCGATCCAGTGGACCCAGGCATTTTCGGGCGACGGCTTAAAGAAGACGCTCTCAAAGTAGTTTGAGAAGTTCATTCCGAAGAAGCCAGTGACGACGGCGCCTGCGCCGAGAATCGTCGATAAGAAGGCCA
Source organism: uncultured Bryobacter sp. (assembly GCA_964653845.1). GTDB lineage: Bacteria > Acidobacteriota > Terriglobia > Bryobacterales > Bryobacteraceae > Bryobacter. The sequence goes on along the minus strand of CAZZGS010000319.1, from coordinate 2,084 downwards.
AGCGGTTCACGGCCTGGGTGTTTCTGGACGTGTAGTATTCGTGCAGGCTGCTGTTCAGCTTGTCGATTTCGCGTTCCACTTCCACCTTCATGCTGGTGATGTCGTAGACCGCGCTCAGCATGCGAAAGTGCTCTGACTCTTCGTCTTTGTTGGCCAATTCGTCGAAGTGCCAATAGTTTGAGAAAACCAGGAATTCGTAGCGGAGCAAGTTGGTTCTCTCGATGTTTTGTTCAGAGAGCCGGGCGTCCTGGAAGTCGACGTAGAGACGGCGTGAGACCAGCGCTACCCGTTCAGCGAAGTCGAGAAGTGTTGCGCGATAGAACAGAGCGATGATCGCCATCAGGTAATAGCGAGAGTCAAACATGCGATGGATCAGGAAGCCTTCCCTCAGTTGATGGTCGTCGCAATCGAAGGTGCCGAAGCACATCGTTACGTTTGAGTAGCTGGTGAAGCCGTAGAGTGTGCCTTGATGAGACCAGCGGCGGTAGACCTGTTGTTCCATCAAGCGCTTGGTGAAGCCGCGGGCATAGCGATAGTCATCCCCTGCGTGATCCACATATAGGGCGCGAGAGAAGAGGATGTCGTATTCTTCCGTCTTGTGGAAGTTTTCCGGAACGCTCTTGGGATCGATCGCCATGTAGGAGTAAACGATTGTGCGTTCGTCGAGCACAGGTTCGTATTCTCCGCGCTTGTAATCGGCAAAGTAGAGCAGGGAAGTGATCAGGCCTGAAACTGGCGGCAGGAAGCCAATCATCGCGCTGTTCTCGAAAGTTGCCTCAACTACTTGCGTGCGGCCGTATGGAGTCTCCACCGAAAGAGTGACACGCGATGGGGATCTGCCCTCCCGCAATTGTCGGCCTGAACTCGGATAGACTTTGCGCATCATCTCGTTGATCCACAGGGCTTTCGAGACGGGGATGTTTGAGGCTTCGACTCCAATGGCCAGAATGCCGATGCCATTGGCGAAGAGGAAGAGCCGCAAGTCTGTTACTTCAAGCTCGGCTTCGCGTTCGCGAAGGTCCTCTGCCATTAAGAAGAGCTTGTTCTCTGGTGATAACGGAATTTGATAGCAGCGCAGCAGGGCCTCTACTTCGTTATCGGAGGCTCCCACTCCGGCCGTATCAAAGAAGATGCGGCGAACAAAGGGGTGGAAAAAGATCATGTCCTGATATGCAGGAGATTCGAGATCGAACTGCGTGTAGGAAGCACGCTGCCAGCGTCCCAGATTTGCAACTATGGGTGAATCGGCAACGTGGTGGCCGTTGATCCAGTCGTCGAGGCCATCAATCCAGTAGCGGCCATTCCAGACGTCGCCGTGATGTTGCAGCACTAGGCTTCTGTCCACCGCAAAGGAGAACAGAAAATACGTGTGCAGATCTTGAATTACTGGTTCCACGGGGTCCGGTTTGTATACAATCGCTAGACATGGGATCGACAGTCAATTCTGGTCAGAAGACGCGCCGTCAGTTTATTGTACTGGCAACGGCTCCATTTGCCTCAATTTATGGCCAGGAAAGGCAACTTTTTGATGGCAAGACGCTCAGCGGGTGGACGGTAGAGCAGGGTCCGCAGACGGCCTTTCACGTCAACGATGGGGCCATCCATGTGCATCCTGGCTCCAATTTTCCAGCCTGGCTGCGTAGCCCGGAAATCTATGAAAATTTCGATTGGTCGGGCGAGGTGTTCTTAAAGGATTGGGCCAATGGTGGGCTTTACTTTTGCGCCCCCCAGCACGGGCCTCCCACGGAGTGCGGCTTCAAGCTCAACATCTTCCATAAGGTCGATCAACCCCCGCTGAAAGAGAGTGTCGGATCTATCTTCCCGGTCGTTGCCCCCTCCTCGGTTCATGTCAAAGGCAAGGGTGAGTGGAACCAGTTCCGAATCCGTCTCGACTGGCCTTCGCTCAAGGTTTGGTGGAATGGCGAATTGATTCAGGATCTCAATCTGGACCAGCATGAGGAACTGCGCTACCGGCTCCGGCGCGGCTATTTGGGCATCGAGAGCCTGAGCTACCCACTGCGTTATCGCAATTTGAAGATCAGTCGTCTAGCGGGCAAGGAAGCGTGGGAGACGCTCTATGGTGG
>CAZZGS010000318.1:0-5652 GCA_964653845.1 uncultured Bryobacter sp. | reverse complement strand
GGGCATCAGGATTCGCAGGCGAAAAGGGTCTGTAGAGGCTCCGGTTCAGGTTACGGTTCCCGATCCGATCAATCGTTTTGACATTCAGTTGACAGGGTTTCGAACAGTTCCTGTCGCCGTCTGGGATGGGAATAGTTCCATGCGCAACGACGTGCTGATGATACAGACCCGCTTCCTTGCTGTTCTCAAAATCATCTTTTCTTCCAAACAGGACTGGGACCAGAACTTCATCCTGCTCCTGCTCATCTCTCTGGGCAGCCTCTTTCTGGTCTTCGAGATGATTGCGATGATCATCGGGGTCACGCTCACTCGCACCATCACGGCGACCGTGCATGATATCTACGAGGGGACCAACCGGGTGATGGAAGGCAACTTCTCGCACCGTATCCCGCTGAGCGGTCGCGATCAGTTGGCGCAACTTGGAGACTCCTTCAATCGCATGACCGAGAACCTGGAGAAATTACTCAAGGTAGCCAAAGAGAACGAACGTCTGAATGCCGAGCTTGAAATCGCGAGCGAAGTCCAGCGGCAGCTCTATCCGAAGTCGGTGCCTGCTTCGACTCAGTTGGCGATCACCGCTCACTATCAACCGGCGCGAATGGTGTCTGGCGATTACTTTGATTTCCATCGCCTTTCTCCAAAAGAGATCTGCTTCTCGATGGGCGACGTGGCCGGCAAGGGGATCTCGGCGGCACTGCTGATGGCGACTGTGCAGTCGAGCTTTCGATCACGGATCCAGAACCATACGGGCCACTTGTGTGTGTCTGAGGTTGTGACTGAGTTGAACAAGCAACTCTATGCCAACACGGCTCCCGAGAAGTTCTCTACATTTTTCCTCGGCATCTTTGATGAAGAGACTTCGACGCTGCGCTATACCAATGCCGGGCATCTTCCACCCATTCTGATTCGCAACGGGGAAGCGTCGCTGCTGGCGGTGGATGGCATGGTGGTCGGGGCCTTCCCGTTTGCGCAGTACGGCGAGAGCTCGATCTCTCTTGAGCCAAAGGATCTTCTGCTACTCTATACCGACGGTATCTCTGAGCCACAGAATGACTACGACGAGATGTATGGTGAAGACCGGCTCATTGAATTGGTCAAGAAGAATGCCCACCTGAGCGATACCGGCATCATTGATGCCGTGATGGAAGCGGTGCGGCAGTGGACCGGTTCCGATGAGTTGCAGGACGACATGACGCTGTTGATCGCCCGGCGATCCTAACTCCTATGGATATTCTTCGCCGTCGCGCGCTTCTGTTCTTCTCGATGATGGGTGCCCTCATCCTATTTGGTACTTTGGGCTTCATTATCGTCGAGCGCTATCACTGGTTTGACGCGCTCTACATGACGGTCATTACGCTAACGACCGTGGGTTATTACGAGGTAAAAGCGCTCTCCACTGCGGGGCGCGTTTTCAATATTGTTCTATTGCTAGTGGGAGTAAACTCCCTCCTGTTCGGCGTCGGGATGATGACCTCTACGATTATCGAGCTACAGCTCGATCACTACTTTGACCGCAAGCGGAGAAAACGCATGATCGATTCCCTTCACGATCACTACATCATCTGCGGCTTTGGCCGCGTGGGCCGTGGCGCAGCGCATGAGCTAATGCATGCCAAGGTTCCAGTGGTTGTTATCGACAACAACGAAGATCGCATCGATATGGTGATCAAGGCCGGCATGCTCGGCGTGCTTGCCGATTCGACCAGAGACGAAACCTTGCGAGGTGTCCGGATTGATCGGGCTCGTGGGCTTGTGGCTGCACTGGCCAGCGATGCCGACAATCTCTTTCTAACGCTATCGGCCAAGACGCTTAATCCCAAGTTGACCGTCGCTACAAGAGCGAATGAAGATGAGTCGGCCGCCAAGCTGAGGCGGGCCGGAGCAGACTCAGTTGTTTCGCCTTACGGGGTTACTGGCTCGCGACTGGCGCAGTCGCTGATTCGGCCTCACGTGACACAGTTTCTCGATTATGCGATGCTCGACCCATCAGTCGATCTCGGTATTGAGCAGTTCAGGATCGATCCGGGCTCTGGTTTTTCGCAGAGTGCAGTTCGTGACCTGAAGGGTATACGCAAGGAATATGGCGTTACAGTGCTTGCGATTCGCCGTGGCGATGGGGAGATGGTTTTCAATCCAGATCCGGATTCGCCAATCAACATCGGCGATCATTTGATCGTGATGGGTAAGGCAAGTTCTCTGCACCAGCTTGAGAAGCTATTGTTGATCTCGAAGTCATGAAGGTTCCGACACACCAGCAGATGCGCAATGCTGATCTCGCAGCGATCACTGCGGGGATACCTGCTCTTGTGTTGATGGAGAATGCGGCTTACGCTTTGCTGAGGGCGCTTGAGCAACGCTACATGCCGTTGTCTGAGCAACGAATCGCGATCTTCTGCGGCAAGGGCAACAATGGCGGCGATGGTCTGGCGCTGGCGCGGCTCCTCCAAATTCATCATCAGCCCAAAGACATGAAAGTGATTCTGGCCTTCGAACCTCAAGAGCTCAGCCCCGATGCGGCCAGGCAGTTGGTGATGCTCGAAGCACTTGAGATCCCCTATTCGATGCAATTGCCTCAGGATCTGGCAGCCACCACGCTTGCTGTGGATGCGCTGCTCGGCACTGGCATGAGTGGAGAGCCCCGGCCGCCCATAGCCGATTTGATCACGCTGATCAATGAATTGCCGCTGGCGCGTCGAGTGGCGGTGGACATCCCGAGTGCAAATCGAGTTCACGCTGATCTTATAGTCACCTTTGCGGCACCGAAACCGGAGCACGTGATGCTCGATCAGCCGGAGTTGGTAATTGCGCCGATTGGTATCCCTGAGAAGTTTCTGGCTCAAGCGGAACTGAACCTGATCACGCCAAGAGATTTGAAGCCGGTTGGGGCCAAGCGAGCTCTCGATTCACACAAGGGAAGCTTTGGGCATGTGGCCGTGATTGGTGGCGCAGGGGCGTTGCAGATGGCAGGCGCGGCGGCGATTCGTGCAGGCGCTGGGTGGGTGACGGTTTACTCGTCTGACCCTGGGTTCACTATTGGACTTCCCGATCTGATGAAGGGTGCCTGGCCGCCGAGTGTTGCGGGCAAGATTGTGGCGATTGGGCCTGGGCTTGGACAAAGTGAGCAGGCATTGGTGGAGAGCCTTTATCTGAATCATGATGGCCCTTTGATTCTTGATGCTGATGCGTTGAACGTGCTGGCACCCTTGAGTCAATCGACTTCACATTTGCGCGTGCTCACGCCTCATCCCGGTGAAATGCGGCGGCTGCTGGGACGTGAGCTTGGAGATCGGATTGAAGATTCGAGTGGTCTATCGAAACTAACGAATTCGGTTGTAGTTCTTAAGGGGCAGCGGACGGTGATCGCTTTTCCGAGCGGGCAGGTATGGATCAATCCAACTGGATCGCCCGCGCTGGCAAAGGCAGGTTCTGGTGATGTTTTGACGGGGCTGATGGCAGGCTTGTTGAGTCAGTACCCGAGTCATCCAGAGCAGGCTATTCTGGCTGCGGTTTACCTGCATGGACGGCTTGGCGAGTACTCCCATGAAATGACCAGCCTTGCTTCCAGACTCTGCGACAATCTGTCGGAGGCGCTTGGTGAGTTATCAGTTTGAGACCAGCTCTGCTGAAGAGACCATTGAGGTAGGCCGACAGCTTTCGGCTCTGCTGCCGGAGCGGGGCGCGGTGTTGCTGATTGGCAATCTTGGGGCTGGCAAAACAACGCTGGTGAAAGGGATTGCTCAGGCCCGTGGTGCGGCAGAGCCCGAAGAGGTGAGCTCGCCGACCTTTCCGCTGATTCATGAATACGGCGACCCACCGCGTGTCTTTCATGTTGATCTTTACCGGCTCGAGACCGAAGAAGAGGTCTTATCGCTGGGCCTTGATGAGTATCTGGATCGTCGCGGGTTGACGCTGATCGAGTGGGGCGAGCGCTTTCCGGGGCTTTGGCCCAAGGGGACTCTTAGGATTGAGCTCGAGTATTTTGGGGAAGACTTGAGGCGGATCCGCCTGGATCGATAGAATTGAAGCAACCATGCCACAACTTATAAACAAGACAGCCATCATCACCGGGGGGGCCTCCGGAATTGGCCTTGCGATCGCTCAGCGCTTTGCCCAGGAAGGGGCGATCGTTGAGATTCTCGATCGTAATGAAGACGAGATGAAGAAGGCTGTGGAATTGATTGGCGACGCGGCTTCGGCTGAGTATTGCGATGTTGCTGACGCGAAGTTGGTGGACGAGGTGATCTCGAAGATCCATGCGCGGCGTGGGCGGATTGACATCCTGATCAATAATGCTGGGATCGCGCATGTCGGCAATGCGCTGACGACAAGCCCGGAAGACTTTGAGCGGGTGCAGAGGGTAAATGTGTTTGGGCCGGCGAATTGTCTGCGCTCGGCACTGCGCTTTATGGTGGCTGACGGGGGCGGGGCGATTGTGAATTTGGCGAGTTGCTTGTCGGTGATGGCGATTGCCGATCGCTTCGCTTACGGAACCAGCAAGGGCGCGGTGCTGTCGATGACTTACTCTGTCGCCAAGGATTTTCTTGAGCAGAAGATCCGCTGCAATGCGATTCTGCCGGGCCGGGTACATACTCCGTTTGTCGATGGCTTTATCGCCAGGAACTATGTGGGGCGCGAGGCGGAGATGTTCGAGAAGCTGTCGAAGGCGCAGCCGATAGGCAGGATGGCGCAGCCTTCGGAGATCGCTTATGCGGCGCTCTTCCTTTGTTCAGACGAGGCTTCGTTTATCACCGGGACGGCTCTGCCGGTGGACGGTGGGACGCTGACTATTCGCTAGTTTTGCCGTGGGGCTGATGGCAGGAGGTGCACTGGGGCTTGGCGGCGCAGGCGGCGGGGCGGGTTGCGTGGCAGCGCTCGCAGGTGACTTGGGTGGCTTTGGCTGACTTCAGGGAATGGTTACCGTGGCAGGTGGCGCATTGGGCGGATTTCTCGCCTGCTTTGAGGACAGCCCAATGCCTGGTGGCCTGGTAGGTCTTGAGCTGGTTGGGGTGGCAGGTGCCGCAGAGGGGCGGGATCTGGTCTCGCGTTGCGACACGGTCTGGTGCGGCATGGCCGGTGGCGGCGCGGTGCTTCTCGCTTTTGCCGTGGCAGGCGTCGCAGGAGACGCCTTTGGCGAAGTGGGGGTGAGACTCGACGTCAGATGCTGGCTCTGTGTGGCACTGCTGGCAGAGCTGGTGCGTGGCGGGTTGCTGGGCTAGCAGAAGTAGTAGCAGTAGCGTCATGCGTGTTTGCGCACGAGGCGCCTGGTGATGGTGCTGAGTTTGGGCTGACCGGAGAGGCCCATAGAGAGCTTGAGCTCTGCCGAGAGCATCCAGAGGACTCGTTCGACTCCGGGCTGCCCGAAGGCGGCGAGGCCCCAGAGTGGAGGCCGGCCGACGAGAACGGCTTTAGCTCCGAGTGAGAGGGCTTTCAAGATGTCGCTGCCGCGGCGGATGCCGCCATCCATCAGGACTGGCACTTTGCCAGCGACGGCTTCGACCACATCGGGGAGTGCGTCAAGGGTGCCGATGACGCCATCCTGCTGGCGGCCGCCGTGGTTGGAAACGACGATGCCTGAGGCCCCACGTTGTACGGCGATCTCTGCGTCTTCGGGGGCGACGATGCCCTTGAGGATGATCGGGATCTTGCTGGCGC
>CAZZGS010000317.1:0-5654 GCA_964653845.1 uncultured Bryobacter sp. | reverse complement strand
ATGGGCTTCTGAGCGGCAGAATACTACAATAATGAGAGTGCGTCAAAGCTTTTTAATGATCGTGACGGTTGTTCTGGCCCTGGCGGTAGCCTCGGGACAGGAGCCTTTTGCCGTCCAAAAGGCCAAGCAGGACCTCGAACGGTTGAAGGAATTGGCGGCGATTGGGGCGATTTCGAAGTCTCGATTGACTCAGGCAGAGGAAAAATTGGCTGATGCGCAAGATGAGGACACTTTGCGGCATCTCCTGTATGGCAAGGTGGGCGTGCAGGACCTGAGTGATAATCAGGCCCAGGAAGTGGTATCGGCGGCGCAGCGGCGGGTGGACCGGGCGGCAAAGCAATATCAGGGGCAAATGGGTTTGGTTGATCAGGGTGTGGTGCCCAAGAGCCATATCTATGAATTTGAGCGGCAATTGGCGGATCGGCGCATGGGTTTGCAGTTGGCCGAGGGCCGGGCGAAGATCTTTGAGGACTTGCTGAACATGGCTCGGGCGGAAGAAATTTTTGTCACTGAGCTACATGACGAAGAGCTGGCGGCTCGACCGCTGGTGGAGAGTTTCACCGGTAGTGGGGTTTTTAAGGACTCGCATCTGAAGTACATCGAGGCGGGTTTTGCGAAGAAGTTTAAGCGGCCGTTCCCGGTAAGTGCTCGTGGGCAGACGTCTTTGCACACCTCTTTGGGCTTTGATCATACCGGGCGTGTGGATGTGGGTGTGAACCCGGATGATGAAGAAGGCCAGTGGCTGCGGGGCCAGTTGCAGACCCTGCGGGTGCCTTACACCGTATTGCGGGCGATGATACCGGGCAAGAGTACTGCGCCGCATATTCACATTGGATTGCAGAGCACGCGCCTGAAGAGTGCAGACACGCCGAGCGGCAGCGGTCTAAACTAAGATCTCCACTTCAGGAAAACACTATGTCTGAAAACGCCGTTACGCCCACAAAGCTTCGTGTCCTTTTTCCCGCTGAGAAGATCAAAGAACGAATTGAGGAATTAGGCAAGCAGATTAGCGCCGACTATAAAGGACCGATCGTAGTGATCGGAATTCTGAAGGGAGCATTTATCTTCATGTCCGATTTGTTGCGTGTGGTGGAGTTGCCAACGCGGGTGGACTTTATGGGGATCTCGAGCTACGGGAATTCGAAATCGACCTCAGGTGAGGTTCGCCTGACGAAGGATCTCGATATGAGTGTTGAGGGGCTGGACGTGCTGGTGGTTGAAGATATCGTCGATAGCGGAGTGACGCTGACTTACCTGATTCACCTTTTGAGCCAGCGGCGACCGAGGTCGATTCGCATTGCTGCGTTGCTCGACAAACCCGACCGCCGCATGAGACCGATCAAGGTGAACTACTGCGGCTTTGAGATTCCCGATGAGTTTGTAGTCGGCTATGGGCTGGACTACGCCGAAGACTACCGGCATCTCAAAGACATTTGCGTTCTGGAGACCTAACTAAACCTTCGGCTTGGGGGCGGGGAGAGCGAATGCCTTGCAGGCGCTATCGAAGCCCATTTTGCCGTGGGTGCCGTCACAGAAGGGCTTGTTGTTACTCAGCCCGCAGCGGCAGAGGCCGATGGCGGTGCGGCCGGCGAGGTCGAAGGTATTGCCTTCAGAATCCACAATGTTAAATTCCCCTTCGATGCGAATGGGGCCGTTGTTGAAAATAGTTACTTTGGTTGACATAGGCTGAAAGAGTGATGATCTCACGGCTTTGGCTGCTTTGGCTGATCGCGATGCCGGTTCTGACTGCACAGTCGCTGCAGCAGGAAGACATCCTGCGCCTGGCGCGGATCAAGAGTGCGATCAAGAAACACCTTGAGGGAATGCCGAACTATACGTGTCTTCAAACAGTGGAGCGGTATCAGCGATTTCCGAATGCAACGGTCGAATCCCTGATCGATGTTTTGCGGCTTGAGGTGGCCTATGTGACGGGCCGCGAAATGTATGCGTGGCCGGGATCGACTCAGTTTGAAGACACTGAATTGCGGGAGATTGTGACTACGGGGGCGTTTTCTACCGGTGCTTTTGCACTTCATGCACGGGCGATCTTTTTGGGCGATGGGACAACGTTTCGATTTGGCGGGGAAGAGGAATTTGAGGGCAAGCCGGTTTTGCGCTTTGACTACGACACGGCACAGTTTCGCAGTGGGTATCAGATCCGGAATCCTCGCAGGGGGATTGGCGCTGTGGTGGCTTATCACGGCAGTATTTGGGCGCAGCGAGAGAATTTTCAGTTGTTGAGGATCTCGGTTGAGGCCGACGAAATTCCCGATGAAATCGAGATTGTGAAGGCAACAGACCGGTTGGATTATCAGTTGATGAAGATTGGGTCTGGGGAAGCGTTGCTGCCACGGCAGAGCGAGGTGCAGATTACTGACAATCGGGGACGAACGTCGATCAACCGGACACGGCTGAGCCGCTGCAAGCAGTATTCGGGGGAGAGCACGCTGAGCTTTGAGGATGTGGGGGAGGCTGGGGAAGCTTCTTCGAAGGTGACGCGGGTCTTGACGTTTTTGCCGTATACGGAGCTGGAGTTAGCGCTTGATGTGGAGCTGAATCACGAGACCTTTGCGGTAGGGGATTCGATTCAAGCGGTGCTGCGGAACGAAGTCAGGGTTGGGAAAACGGTGCTTGCGCCAAAGGGTAGTATCGCCAAAGGGAGAATTCTGCGGCTGGAGCATCAGGTGGGGGATTATTCGACCTACAACATCACGCTGCAGTTTGATGAGCTGGCGGGTTCGGACTGGCGGGCACCCCTGAAATTGCGCCTTACCAGGACCGATCCGCCGTCGGGGACGCCTCCGGATATGCGTACGCCGGGCCGCACTGCGAGAACGGTGGTACTGCCGGATACGCAGCCGAATGGCTTTGTGGTTTTCTCGAAGAAGCTGAAGTTGTCGCGCGGCTTCACCACGATATGGCAGACTCAGTAATGAAATAGCTAAGGATATACCGTTGATTCAATTTGAGCTTCCCACCGACCGCGCCCGATTTGAGGACGCACTTGTTTTCTCGCAAGAGCAGGTTAAGAGCCTGATCGAGAGCCACCCGAACTTTTATCCGCTCTATACACAGGACGGGAAATGGAAGCATGAGGGCGAAGCCTGGACGCATTGGTGCGATGGGTTCTTCCCAGGCATGATGTGGACCTTTGCGCGCCACAACAAAGGCGAAGCTGCGCAATATTGGAAGGCGAAGGCGATTCAATATACGACTCCGCTTGAGCCTCGCAAGACGGATCGCGAAGTTTATGATCAGGGCTTTCTTTTCTTTTCGACCTACTATCGGTGGCTGGTGATGGAGAAGGATCCGGCACTTAAGGAAGTACTGTTGACGGCAGGTCAGACGCTGGCTCTTCGTTATCAGGAGAAGGGCGCTTACCTGCGGAGCTTTGTTGCGCCGAATTCGCTGTTTATCGACAGCATGATGAATGTAGGCATTATCTTTTACGCAGCTCGTGAGACGGGTGATAAACGGTTACGTGAAATCGCGTTGCGTCACGCGCTGACGGTGAGGAAGAATCTGATTCGCGGAGATGGGTCTTGTGCGCAGGAAGGTTTGTTTGATACGGACTCGGGCGAGTTTCTGGAGCAATCGACGCATCAAGGTTTTCGCCGGGATTCCTGCTGGTCTCGTGGTCTGGCTTGGTCCACTTATGGATTCAGCATTTGCTATGAGTATTCGCGGGATGCGCGGTTTCTCGCTACCTCTGAGGCTTGCGCCGATTACTATGTGACTCATGCCAATGGGGACGGGATTCCCCCCTGGGACTTCCGTGCGCCGATGGAATTTCGGAAATTGGTAGACACTTCAGCGGCTGCCATTATGGCGAGTGCGCTGATTCGTTTGTCGCGGCTGATTCAGGATCCGGTGAAGGGGCATTTTTACTACATGACAGCGGTGCGGATTTTGCGCACGCTGTGTGACGAGTATCTTGGCAGGCAGACCAAGGGCTGGCAGGGGATTCTGCAGGGGTCGCTCTATCACATGCATCGCGGACTCGGGATTAACGAGAGTGCGGTGTGGGGTGATTACTTCTTTGTGGAGGCGCTGGAGCGGATTCTGCGGCCGTAGTTTTGGAGGCTCCCGATGAGACGCCGGCTCGGCTGGCGTCCTTGAGTGCTGCCCTTGTGGCCGTGCAGAGCGCACCGTCAGAGTGCAGCAGACTATCTGATGCACTCTGAGTTGAATTCAACCCTTGGACTGTGCCGCCTTCAACATCGCCTGCATGGAGCCAATCAGGTAGGCAAGGCCCGCGCTTGGCCTGTAAGTGGTGTCCCCGCCAGTGCCGTTGCGTGGCGGCTGCCCATCGTTGGCTGAACCCAAGGTGGGAATATGGTCAGGAATTACGATTCCGTCGAAGTTTACGTCTACCAGCGCCTTCATGACTTTGCTCAAGTCAAAATAACCGTCGTCGATCAAGGTCTCACTGAAGTGAGGTAAGGGTGCGCTGACATTCCTGTAATGGATCTTGAAGAGCTTTTTCTTGCCAGCGAAATACTTGATCATTTGCATAGGGTCGGCACCCGTTGAGGCTCCGCCTTCAAGCCAGGAACCCACACACAGGCAAACCCCGATGTTGGGGCTATTGGCAATCTCAATCGCCTTCTTGTAGCCTTCGAAATTACTAAAGATACAGCGCGGCACTCCTGCCAGCATTCGCTTGGGCGGGTCGTCGGGGTGGATGCCGATCCGCACACCCGCTTCTTCGGCCACCGGAACCACCTTCTTGATGAAGTAGATGTAGTTATCCCAGATCTCCTGCTCGCTGTAGACTCTTCCATGAGAAAGCGGCTCGGTGTACGTTTTTCCGGCCCAAGATCCTTTCCATTCCGGGCTATTTGAATCTCCGTCCCGAGCGCTGTAGCCGCGCGGGCTGATCGTCCGGCCACTCGACCAGATCCCATTGCCCATATGGGCATAAGTCGAATAGGGAATCCCGGCCTTACCCAGATACCGTATGTAGTTCAGATACTCTTCAATTTTCTGATCCCGTCCTGGAAGATTCAAGGTAACTTCCGGCATGTTGTGCAGGCTTCCGCTCGGGCCCACACCGCTGCCGATGTTGTATACCTTAAACCCCTCTGCTTCCCACTCTTCTCGTTGCCGTATAAACCCCTCCGCATTGGCTGTCTTTTGGTTGGGTGCCAGGCTCAACCAGGTCAAGCCAAGCTGTTTGAGAAACTTCATGTGGTCTGGATTCGCCGCGCCTGCACTGACTCCGATCTTGATGCCGGGAGGAATCGGACGCAGCGTTGCCGAAGCATTACCAGCAGCAGCCAGTGCAGCCGCCCCCGTCATGGCCATGTGGGCCAGCTCCCGTCGACCTGTCAGCAATGATTTCTCTTCAGTTTTTTCCATGGTTTCGATCTCCGCTCTTAACGACATTGTCGCTGTTTCAGGCATGATGAGTGCGCCGTCTCGGGCTGGCAAGTGTGGAAATTCAACGCCGATCCAACCGGGCGAACAGCGTGGCCAAATTATCAGAATTTGTGATCTAAGTCAATGGCACCAGAGATGGCACCAGAGCTGTTGTGGCACCAGAGATCTTGTGTCGCAAGTATGTGATCTGTCCGGTCGAATTCACACATCAACTGTTCGCTTTGAAAAAATGGCGGGGGAAGCTTGTGGTTGGAAACCACAAAGCATTACTC
>CAZZGS010000316.1:5217-5658 GCA_964653845.1 uncultured Bryobacter sp. | reverse complement strand
GGGTTTTGTAGTGGGACCATGCTGAATGCATCGGGGCTCTCCGGAGAAGCATTCATGATTACCGCCAGCCACTGCGTCGCTACCGATCAGCACGCGCGCAGCCTCGAGATCTTTACAGATCACGAGACGACTTCCTGCAATGGCCCGGTCAGGGATATCATGAACCGTCGGGGCCAAGCCATTCCGGGACGAGTAGTGGCGCAAGTGGATCCTTCCCAAGCTGACATCGCACTGATCCGGCTAGACCGTATGCCCTCAGGCCAACGCTCGCTCGCCCCATGGAGCGAAAACCTCTTAGCCAATGGCACCCGGCTTGCCGTCATCGGCCATCCGGATTCAAAATATCGGCGTATCGCTTTCGGCCCCAAGACGGACACCCCGTTTACGTCTTTTACTGGTCTTTCCACGGGTCTTATTGTTGCCGAAGGCGCTGTGGAAGAG
>CAZZGS010000316.1:0-5207 GCA_964653845.1 uncultured Bryobacter sp. | reverse complement strand
GTTCCGGTGGCGGCGTCTTTGCGAGAATGGCTGCGGGGACCTGGGCTCTGGTAGGTGTAGTGTCTGGAGGCAACGCTGGAGGCAGCGGACCCGCCCATTGTTCGGGCAGAGCGGAGGTTAAATACGGCCGGTTCGACACCTTCTATCCCGCAGTGCGCACAGCCTTGACCCCTCCAGTTGTGCCTCCCGTCATTAATTCCTTCACCGCCAGTGCTTCGTCAATTCAGGCGGGAGAGCGGAGCTTATTGAAATGGTCGATCACCGGTACTCTACTTGCGGTCTCAATCTCCGACGTAAGATCCTTGGGCCCCGCACCCGTCGGCGAGGTGACTGTCGCGCCGGACATCACGACCACATACGTGCTTACCGCCAGCAACTCAGGAGGCACCGCTCAAGCGAGGGTTACGGTGACGGTTATCGGTGCACCCTCCTCGCTAGCCGCCATGACATCGCCGGCCGCTGGCAGTAGTTTGGCCGGCGCTTGCGCTACTTTCCGCTGGTCGGCCGGCAACCGCGCTGTTGAGTACTTTCTGGAGGTTGGTCTCGCGGAAGGTTCCACGCAGTACGCCGCGTTCTCTGCGGGCCTTGACCTTTCCCGCGAGATCTGTGGTCTCCCCACGAATGGGTCCGCCGTGTTCGTCCGGCTGTGGACGAAGTTTCTGCCCGAAGATTGGCGCTACAACGACTATTGATACCAGGCCAACAATGGCGGCAACCAGGTTAGCCTGGCGGCCATGACGGTGCCCGTCGCGGGAAGCACTCTTACGGGTGCCTGTGCGACCTTTCGTTGGTCCGCTGGCAACCGTGCCCTGGAATACTACCTGGACATCGGTGCGCGCGAAGGAACCAACCAATTCGCGGCCGTGAGCACCGGTCTTTCCCTCAACCGGGAAGTCTGCGGCCTGCCGACCGACGGCTCCGCTGTGTTTGTACGCCTCTGGACGCTCCTTCCCGGCGACGACTGGCGCTACGTGGACTACCTGTATCGTGCTGCGAGCGGGTCCATCCAGAACACCCCGGCCGAAATCTCCGTTCCCAGCCCGAGCGCCTTGCTGACGAACACTTGCGCAAACTTTAGTTGGACGCAGGGGGTAGGCGTCACCCAGTATCGATTGGCGGCGGGTTTCTTCTCCGGTGTGGGTCAAAACCTATCCTACTTTTTTGACCAGAATCTTGGCGATCGGAGATCGGCCCAGGTGTGCGGGATCCAACAAAGAGGCGGCAAAGTCTTCGTTCATCTCTGGTCCAATCCGGCGGGCGTCTGGACCAACAAAGAATATGTCTTTTCGACCGGCACGTCCGAGATGTTTTTCACCAACGGGGATTTCGAAAGCGCACCCAACCCGCTACCAGGCAGTTGGATTACGTTGCGCGCCGGGGAAAACTTTGAGCGATGGGTCGTCGGCGGACACTCCATTGATATTCACGATGGGCGAGGTAACGGGTTTGCACGTTCGGGCAAACAATCCGTAGACCTGAGCGGCGAGGCACCAGGGTCGATCTATCAAACGATGGCCACGCAGCCCGGCCAGAAGTATCGCGTCACTTTCTGGTACGCGGGTCACCCCTATCACCCTTATGAGGGCGACGCCATGGCGACGGTGAGTTGGGGGTATCGCGGAGCAACGGAGCGCCAGTTTGTTCGGGTATCAAGGCCAGCGTCGCCGAATGATCAGCAACTGAATTGGATGGCGGGCCAGTTGGACGTAGTGGCCGAGTTCCATGAGTCGTTCCTGACGTTCACGAGCAACTCGCCCAACGGGGGAATCATTCTGGATGACGTACAGATTCAACCCATTGACTAACGTCGGCGCGCTTTGGCCATGGTGTGCCAGCACCGACACCGACGAACTCGATTACGGGATAGATCAGCCGGACGTGGTCGTCCAAACGCCTTTTCACATAAAGACGGCAATTGAACCTCAAACCAGGGCCCGATCGGCCCCTCGAACCGTCGGTTTGCCTTAAAATTCTCGCAAGATTATCTTCAGCAGCAGCGCACACCGTTCCTTGCGGCTCAACTGCTCCGCATTCCGCGCGAAGCGCTTCAGCAACCCGACCACCGACGTAAGAATCGCTTGTATCTTCTTCGCCCGCCCATGATTACTCATCACCGTCATCGTCGTCTGCTGACTATGCCGGGTCTTCTTCCCCAACCCGTAAAACGACATAGGCCGACCCGTCGTCGCCTCCGTACGCTTGCCCGGCAACGCCAACCGCGTATACAAACTCCACCAATTGAAAACCAACGCGTTGATCCGAGCCATCAACTGGCATCGCGCCACGTCCTGCGTCGTAAATCCGCTCCAGCCCCACTGGTTCTTCATCTCGTCAAAGATGTTCTCGGCGTCCGCGATCCCGGCATAACTGCGTCACCCTCAGCACCTCGTTAACCACCGCCGTCGTCACCAACACCGCGTACTCATACATCCGCTTGGCCGGGTTCAGCCTCGTTTGGGATGGGATCGTTCTTGCTGGAACTCCTCCCCACTCTAACAGGGCTTCACCCCCAATGGCTTGGGCTAATTTGGACACGAGTGGACCTACCTAAGTGGTAAAATCGGGTCTCGTAATGACGTATCGCACTGGAGA
The DNA here is from genome assembly GCA_964653845.1 of uncultured Bryobacter sp. Classification (GTDB taxonomy): domain Bacteria; phylum Acidobacteriota; class Terriglobia; order Bryobacterales; family Bryobacteraceae; genus Bryobacter. The sequence continues at coordinate 2,615 of CAZZGS010000316.1, read as the reverse complement.
GCGCCGTCCCTTAAGCGCAAGAAGACAACAACGTTCGGCTTGCTCAATTGAAACTCGCAAGAATAAGTAAATTGCGTTGAGTGGACGAGCGAATGGCCTAGCCTAGAGCGGTTCGCCAGCTAAAGCTGTATTCAAGATTGAAAATGAGCGTGACATGGTAAAAACAGTTTGGGGCAGTACATACGTCGGCGTAAAGCTGTCGTCAGAGACGCAGCCGACATGCAAAAGGAGCCCGCTCTGACGGAAATTACCAGCACGTGAGTTGTGATTGGAGTCGATCTCGGCGACAACGATTCGTACTACGCCCTTTTGAACGAAGATGGCAAATTTACCGGGGTCCGGGCACAAGTGGTCAATTTCCCGAGAGCGTCGAGGAATCCTGTTCGCCTTGCCTCCGTATGGTGCCCAACTTCGTCGGAATCGACAGCGCAAGGCTCTTCGCCGCCTCCAGGTAGCGAAAGGCCGGTGAGCCCCGATAAGCGACGGAGATGTCTTTTCGCCAGACTACTCCCCATGAAAAGGCAAGCACCTCAGGGTTCCCGGAAAAGAGTCATAGGTGCGTCTGGCGAGAGTTCGGTCTAGGTAGTGTCGCCGCCATGGGATGGCGGGAACGCCCAAGGTCAGGACCGCAAACGGCGCAACAGGGCGAGATCATCCAATACCTCAATGCCCGTTCGTTGCAAAAAAGGATGTGCGGGCGGCTCAAAGAAATCTTCATCCTTTGTACAAAGAACTTCCGCGCCGCCAATGATGGCCGTCTGCATCACAATCACGTCGTTGACATCGCGGACCGGCGTGATGAGCAGCGGGTCGGTGCTAACGATTTCGGATACCGCGCGCAAGAGAGCAATGTATTCATAGATGCGCCCTTCCGATAGTCCATGCATCGCGATCATTCGTGGATACCGGAGCACCCTCGCTAACTCGTATAGGATTTCATTCGAGAGGATCAGCGAGTGATCGGATTCAAGGATTCGTAGGAGGAGTTCACGGGCGGGTCCGTTTGCACCCTCATGCGCCCGGACGAGGACTGAGGTGTCGATGACGATTCTCACTGATGAGGGCGGTAGCTGGGGCGAACGCTTCTCATTGCCTCGGCAATCGCTTCTTCGTGCTCACTCTCTGCAATGGGCTTGCGCGATGCATCTAACTCGGCAAAGTACTTCTTCAGATCGTCCGCAATATCAAGCCGCTCTTGGCGCGAAATCCTGGCATCCTCGAAACTACGAACGCTCACGACTTCGCCGTCCTCAACGCTGCGGCCCAAGAGGGTTTCAATTGCAGTCTTCTCGGTAGGGGTTAGGTCGGTTACGTTGCGGATCATGGCAGTTTCCTGTTTCGACTTCGACAGTCTCATCTTACCGCGCCAATCCCGTTTTCTAACGGAAAACCGTCGCGGCCAAATACACTGGTCCTTCCATGATCAGTCATTTTGCCCAACGAGGGTTTCGATCTCTTTCAAATGGAGGACATCTCACAATAACGGCCTCTTCGGTCTCGTTCGCGACTCCGTAGCCGAATATCCGCTCAGCGGCCAACTCTTCCTGGTCACCAACCGCCAGCAAACTCCGCTAAATGTCCTAATTTTTGATCAAAGCGGCCTCGGTGTGCGCCCGGCGCCACACTTCCAACTCGGCCATCCGAAATCGTCCCGACTCATACAGGCCCATCATGAAACGGTATGTCTCCAACTGGTCCGGTCGCAGCCAGAAGCCGTTAATCGCCAGGTGCGCCGCCAGCGAAGCGATTGCCGTGCGCTTGTTCCCGTCGATAAATGCGGATACGAACGACAGAAGGTCCCGAAGCTCGGGCAAGAACCAGCAGATTGCGGAAATCCGCATCCAGGGTAATTACGATTTATCCGTTACCGCCAGCATAATCGAGGATCTGCCGGTCAGACGATCGAGACATCTGCAACTCGCCGACGTGAGTGCAGTCGAATCCAGCTTCCCGAAGGATTGCAGCCGTGCCTCTTGGAATACCTTGGTCGAGGAGCAGCCTCTTCATGCAACGCGAAAGTCCAGGAAGCTGTCGTTGAGGCTTGCCGCGGCAAACGAGAGTGCCTGCCTGAAGTCTTCCTCTTCGATTTCGGGGAATTCACGAAAGAGATCGGCGCGATCAGGGTATGTAGAAATTGCATCAAGCACCCTACCCACCGTCAGCCGCATCCCTCGGACGCATGGCTGGCCGTTCATCACCTGGGGATCGATGGTGATTCGGTCAAATTCTGCGATGGTCATGGGGTAGTCACCTCACTCCAATCTACGCTTGCACTGAACGCTGGTCAAACCCGACTTTGTAAAGCTCCCCGACATGCAGAGGCAATTCCTTGGCGCCGCCATTTCCGAATCGCCCGCGACACCGCCCTTTTTTTACTCCAACCCCGCCGTGCTCCCCCCCGCCAACCCCATTTTCAAAATCCATAGAGGCTCTAACCCGACTTTCGCAGTTCAAGGGCATTTTTGGCTATTTTCAGTGCAAAACGGCGACTAAGTTCAATGATTGCAGCGAGGCGATTTCAAAAAAGGCTGCGGTGAAGACCTACCCCCTGGCAAAGGCGTAAACATTCTGCCATTCTGCTGTTTCGATGTTTCTGCGTCAAACGAACCGGAAAA